>CAXBIR010000003.1:0-87110 GCA_963975825.1 uncultured Polaribacter sp. | reverse complement strand
TTGCAGATTTAATTATGACTGCTGGTAAAGAAGTAGAAACACCAATTGCACGTTTAGCACAACTTGCCAGAGCTATTGGTATTCACTTAATTGTAGCAACACAAAGACCTTCTGTAAATGTAATTACAGGTATTATTAAAGCCAATTTTCCTGCAAGAATTGCATTTAGAGTAACTTCTAAAATAGATTCTAGAACCATTTTAGATGCTGGAGGTGCAGATCAATTAATTGGTAGAGGAGATTTATTATACACAGCAGGAAACGAAATTAACAGAATACAATGTGCTTTTGTAGATACACCAGAAGTAGAAAAAATAACAGATTTTATTGGTTCGCAAAAAGCTTATGCAGAAGCTTATTTATTGCCAGAATATGTAGACGATGAAAGTGGCACAACTATTGATATTGACATATCTGATAGAGACAAACTCTTTAGAGATGCAGCAGAAATTATAGTTACAGCACAACAAGGTTCTGCTTCTTTATTACAAAGAAAATTAAAATTAGGTTACAATAGAGCTGGTAGATTAATAGATCAATTAGAAGCAGCTGGTATTGTAGGAGGTTTTGAAGGAAGTAAAGCAAGACAGGTTTTAGTGCCAGATTTTGTAGCTCTAGATCAATTATTAGAAAACGAAAAAAACGTATAACCACTTTTTATTAAGAGGTAAAGAATTTTTAAATTATGAAAAAAATAGGAATCTTATTTTTAAGTCTTTTTATTACAACAATTGCATTTTCTCAGAATGATGCAAAAGCAAAATCTTTATTAGATGAAGTTTCAACTAAAATGGGAGCTTATAAAAACATGTATATTGGTTTTAGCCAAACATTAAGTAATGAAGATGCAGGTATAAAAGAAGGTGATGAACCACCAATTAGAGGAGAAATTAACTTACAAGGAGAAAAATACAGTTTAAACTACTTAGGTAATCAGTTTATTTACGATGGTAAAAAATTATACGTAATTAATCATGATGAAAAAGAAATTTCTATTTCAGATAGCGATTTAGGTGGAGATGATGGTTTTATTTATCCTTCAAAATTATTAACATTCTATAAAGAAGGTTACAATTTACAAATGGGTAAATTACAAAATATTAAAGGCAGAAACATTCAGTTTGTAACTTTAAACCCAATAGATAGTAATTCTGAAATTGTAAAAGTAGAATTAGCTATAGATGCAAAAACAAAACATATCTATAAATTAATTCAAACAGGTGCAAATAGCTCTAAAACAACATTTACAATTACAAAATTTAAAAAGAATGAAGAGTTATCTGAAAACTTTTTCAATTTTAATAAAGCAAAATATTTAAGTCAGAAATATACAATAGACTAATTTATCCAATTAACAGAAAATTAGTAGCATATTTATATTTAAGCAACTACTTTTGCTATAATGAAAATTTTAGATAAATACATCTTAAAAACGTTTCTAGTACCTTTTACAGCTACCTTTTTAATAGTTTTATTTGTTTTAGTAATGCAGTTACTTTGGCAAACTTTTGAAAACATAGCAGGAAAAGGTATTAGCGTTGCTTTTATTTTAAAATTTTTATATTATTCTTCTCTTAGTATTGTGCCACAAGCCTTACCTATTGCTGTACTTCTATCGTCTATTATGGCTTTAGGAAGTTTAGGAGAAAACTATGAATTTGCTGCAGCCAAATCTGCAGGAATATCTTTACAAAGACTTGTAAGACCTCTTGTATTTTTAACACTTATTTTAAGCGGAGTAAACTTTTTATTTCTTAATAATATTTTTCCGTATGCAATTCTAAAGCAACAAAATTTATATTATAATATAAAGAAGAAAAAACCTGCTTTAGCTTTAGTTCCTGGAAGTTTTAATAGCGATTTACCAAATTATCAAATTAAATTTGATGAAAAATATGGTGAAGAAAAAAACTTATTAAAAAACGTTTTAATTTATGATTTAAGTTCTAGAAACGGAAATCAGAAAGTAATAACAGCAGAAAGAGGTAAAATTATTTCTGAAGAAGGAAGTAGATATATGACTTTTATTCTATATGATGGTTATTATTATGAAGATCATACACAGTCTGCAAAATCTCCTTCAAAAAAAGAGAAAATGCCAGCTTCTCAAGCAACATTTAAAGAATATGAATTTAATATAGACATTTCTGATATTGTTGGAGATGGTAAATTAGATGAAGAGCGTTTTAAAAATAGCTACAAAATGCTAAAATTAAAACAACTAAATGATACAATACCTATCTTAAAAGATTCTTACAATACTATACTAGAATTAAGGGAAAAAAGTATTTCTTCCATTTCTAACGCAAAGAGATTATATAAATACGCCGACTCGTTAAAAACTGATGACCTAGATTCTATTAATATTTTAGAAAATTTTGAGTTGAAAGAAAAAATCAGCATTTTAAACGGATCTAAAACAAAAATTAATAGTGCAATTACCAATATAAAAAACAATATAGCCACAATAAAAAGAAAAAGAAAAACACTTAATTTCTTTGATTCAGAATATTACGGTAGAATAGCGCTATCTTTTTCTTGTTTAATTTTATTTTTTATTGGCGCACCTTTGGGTTCCATAATAAGAAAAGGTGGTTTTGGTTTACCAATGATATTAGCAATTGGTATTTATGTAACTTATTTCTTTGGAAATACATTTGGAAAAAACTTAGCAGAAGAAAGCTCAATATCTTCTTTATTAGGATCTTGGATTTCTGCAATGGTTATGATTCCTTTTGGAATTTTATTAACAAGAAGAGCAACAAAAGACAAAGGCCTGTTTAATATTGACGCTATTCTATTACCTATTAAAAATTTATTTTTGAAACTTAAGTCTAAAAAAGACATTTAATATGACCTCTTTATCAAATAAAAAGAATACAGAACTTAACAATATTGCAGAAGCAATTGAAGATATTAGAAACGGAAAGGTAATTATTGTAGTAGATGATGAAAACCGAGAAAATGAAGGAGATTTTTTAGCTGCAGCTGAAAAAGCAACTCCAGAAATGATTAATTTTATGGCTACTCATGGTCGTGGATTAATTTGTGCTCCCTTAACCGAAAAGCGCTGTAAAGAGTTAGAATTAGGAATGATGGTACACAATAACACAGACCCAATGGAAACTGCATTTACAGTATCCGTAGATTTACGTGGTAAAGGTGTAACAACTGGTATTTCTGCTTCAGACAGAGCTTTAACAATGCAAGCTTTGGTAGATAAAGATACTAAACCTTTCGATTTAGCTAGACCAGGGCATATTTTTCCTTTAAGAGCTAAAGAAGGTGGTGTTTTAAGAAGAACAGGCCATACAGAAGCAGCTATAGATTTTGCTCGTTTAGCTGGCTTAGAACCTGCTGGAGTTATCGTTGAGATAATGAACGAAGATGGAACAATGGCTCGTTTACCACAACTTTTAGAAGTTGCTAAAAAGTTTGACATTAAAATAGTTTCAATAGAAGATTTAGTTGCCTATAGAATGGAACATGATTCTTTAATTGAAAAGAAAGAAGATTTTGATATTATTACACGTTTTGGTGAGTTTAGATTAAGAGCTTACGAACAAACTACAAATAACCAAATTCATATTGCTTTAACAAAAGGCTCTTGGTCTAAAGAAGAAGGTGTTTTAACACGTGTAAATTCTACTTTAGTAAATAATGATATTCTTGGTACGTTAACAAATAATGCAGACAAGAAACTAGATCAAATGTTTCAAGTAATAAATGATGAAGGAAAAGGCGCAATTCTTTTCGTAAATCAACAAAATCAGTCTCAAAACTTATTAACTAGATTAAAAATCTTGAAAGAAAATCAAGAAAACGGAGAAATTAAAGCGCCAGATATTAAATTAGATAATAAAGACTTTGGTATTGGAGCTCAAATTTTACACGATTTAAATATTAGTAAACTAAAACTAATTACAAATTCTGAACAAACAAAAAGAGTTGGTATGATTGGTTATGGATTAGAAATAGTAGATTATGTAAAGTATTAATTAGGCTCTTTTTCTTTATTAAATATTTTAATGATAATAAAATTTAGATGAAGAAAATATTAAAATAAAAAACTCCTTAAAAATTAAGGAGTTTTTTATTTATCTAAATGAAAACTTCTACTCCACTTTCTAATTCTGTTGGTAATTTATTTTGTCTGAATAACCTTGCAGTATATTTTCCTTTAAGTGTAATTTTATCACCTTCAACAAAAAGCCAACTTCCTTCTCTTAAACCCAAAACAGCTGTTTTATTAAATACATGAAACTCTTTTATTCTAGTTTCTCTAGTTTCTCCCATATGAGTAGAACCTTCTATTGGGTCTAAATAATGGGCATTTATATTAAACGGAATACATTCTAACGTTTTAAAACTTGGCGGATATACAATTGGCATATCATTCGTATTCATCATATTAACACCACAAATATTACTACCTGCACTTGTACCTAAATAAGGTGTTCCGTTTTCTAAAACATCTTTTAAAATACCTAAAACATTGTTTGTATATAATTGATTTACCAATTCAAACGTGTTACCACCACCTGTAAAAATTGCTTCAGCATTTAAAATTGCTTTTTCTTTATTTTCAAATTCGTGAACTCCTTTTACGTCTATATTTATTTTAGAAAAAGCTTTTTTTGCTATCTCAGTATAAGCATCATAAGTAATGCCACCAGGTCTTGCAAAAGGAATAAAAACAAGTGTTTTTACATTTTTAAAATGTTCTTTTAAAGTTGGTAATAAATACTCTAAATAACCACTACCAAAAACTGTAGAAGTACTTGCTATTATCATTTTTTTCATACATCAAAAATACTAAAATTGTTTTATAAACTTAGCTTTAACAAAAATTTACAAGTCCGTTAATATATTTTTAAGAACATGTTGCTTTTTCTTTGTAGCATGAGATATTTAACAATTTTACTGTTATTTCTTACATTTACTAAAACTGTTTCTCAGGAAAAAAGAAAAATTATAAATGGAGAAGTAAAACTAGACAGTTTACCTATAAATGATGTTCACATTATTAACTTAAAAACTAATATTGGAACAATTTCTAATGATTTTGGTGCATTTGAAATCCCTGTAAAAGAAGGTGATAGTCTTTCTATATCACATATAAATCTTGATAATTTAATTATTATTGTAACTAAAGAAAGCTTAAAATCTTTAAGGCTAGAGATTAATTTAAACGAAAAAATAACAACCTTAAAAGAATTCACGCTAGTAAAACCCAGAAGTATTTTTGAAGAAGATAAAGATATTTTAATTTATAACGGACCAAGAATTACCGCAAAAACGTTAAACTTACCTTATGCCAATACAAAACCAAAAATAGACAAAGCTATTTTTAAAATACAATCTGGTGCTGTTGTTAGCTTAGATAATTTAATGGGGTTTCTTAATGGAAGTAGCAAAAGAGAAAAGGCATTAAAGCAAATAAGGTTAGAAGATGACCGACTTTTAAAAATAAGAAAATATTTTACAGACGATTTTTTTATTACTGATTTACAGATTCAAGAAGCACATATAAATGCATTTTTAAATTTTTGTATGAAGCGAAATATTATTTACCTTTTTAATAAAAATGATAATTTAACTTTAACAACAGTTTTACTAAGCGAAAGTAGATCTTTTCCGCAAAAAGAGAACTCTGAAATGAAACTTGCTTTAAAAAAGAACTGATTTTAACAGCATTTTACAAGTTCATTAATAGAGTTTTAAGAACATGTTCTGTTTTCTTTGTAGTAAATCAACCACATGAAAAAAACATTACTTCTTACACTTTTTATTATTTCATCTTCGGCTTATTCACAAAAAAAGAGTCGTATTTTTAATGGAAAAGTTATAGATTCTACAGATGTTGTTATAAATGCACATGTAATTAACTTAAACTCTAAACAAGGTACTTTTTCTAACGAATATGGTCTTTTTAGTATTTCTGGTAAAGAAAATGATAGTTTACAAATTACTTCTATAGGTTATAAAACAAAAATTTTAATATTAAAACCTTTTCATTTTAGAGAAAAACAAAATTTAATTTTCATAAGAAATACTACTTATATTTTAGATGAAATTACCCTAAAAAGAACAGATTTAACAGGTTCTTTATCTTTAGATATAAAAAAAAGACCCAGAAATTACAAGCAAGAAGCTGTAGATAAATTATTAAAAGAAATTAAAGCCTTAGATTATTCTGAAATTGCCAAAATGAAAGTTGGTGTGGGTGAAATGCATTTAGCAAAACCAGCCGTTGTTTCCTTACCAAACACTTACCAAGGTTTGGGTTTTATATCTTCTGGAAAACCTTCTAAAAACAAACAAAAATCTCTAATTAATATTTTAGAAAAAGAAGATGAAAATTTGGTGAAAATTTACAATTTACTTGGTGAAGATTATTTTTCTAATGAACTTAAAATACCAAAAGAAAAACACAAAGCTTTTATTGACTATTGTCAAAATAAGGGCATAATAAAGTTGTATGAAAAGAATAATATATTAAAGTTAATAGAAGTTATAAAAAAAGAAAGTGTGCTATTTTTAAAGATATAAATTTCTTTAACAGAAGTTTATAAAATATAAGTATAACTTAAAAGTACAAATTCCGTAAATTGTGAAGTCTAAAAGCAGTTGCATGATAAAAAAAATACTTTTATTATTTCTATTTAGTTTAGTAACAATAGTTGCAAGTTTTTCTCAAGAAAGAAGAACCATAATAAACGGAAAAGTTACAGATTCTTTAAGTACTGTAAAAAATGCAAACATTATAAACTTAAAAACCAATCAAGGTACTTTTTCTTCAGATACAGGTAATTTTAGAATTTTTGTAAAAAAAGGAGATTCTTTAAGAGTATCTTCAATTCAGCATGTTTCTAAACTTATTATCATAAAAGAGAGTAACATAGATAACAAGTCTGTAAATATAAAATTAGCTTACAATACTGTTGTATTAGATACTTTTGAACTTAAAAGACACAATTTATCTGGTAGATTAGGTATAGATTCTAAAAATGTACCCAATAATAAAAAAGATTCTCTGCTAAGAAATCTTATGGATTTTTCTGATATTGATATGACGGTTGTTGCACCAGATGATCATATAGACAAAATGAAACCACAAATAGTTAATACAGATCCAACAGCAAGATTTGCTGGTGCAGGTGGCGCTTTTTCTATGCCTTTTAAAGATTCAGAACGTTTATGGGCACTAAGAAAAGAATTGGCTAGAAAAAAAGCTTTTCCATATAAAATATTATCAGAATTAGGAGAAAAATTCTTTTTTGATGAACTTAAAATACCAATAGAAAGGTACTTTCATTTCTTAGAATATTGCAATCCTTTAGGAATAGAAAAACTTCATAAAGAGAAAAAAATATTAGAAATAATTAAAATTTTTCAATCCGAAAGTAATTCATACTTAGAAATTATAAAAAATGAGTAATTTGGCGCAGTAATTGTTTTTAAAATTTATATGAAATTAAAAAAATCTTTTTTATTACTTTTAGTAATACCGCTTCTCTCCTTCTCTGCACATAAATACTACTTAAGCTTAACGCAGATAAAATTTAATGAAGAAGCAAAATCTGTACAAATTATTATTAATGTTTTTATGGATGACATTGAAACAGCTTTAAATAAAGATAATAATATAGATTTGCAGCTTACCACAAAAAAAGAGTTAAAAAATAATGATGTTTATTTTGAAAAATATTTACATGATAATCTTCAATTTAAAATAAATAATTCAGCAAAAGAATTTAATTATATTGGTAAAGAATATGAAGGAGATTTAGTCTACTTCTATTTAGAAATAGAAAATATAGCTAAAATAACTTCTATAGAGGTTACCAATAAAATATTATTAAAACATTTTCCAGAACAAGAAAATCTTATAAAATCTAAAGTTGGTAAAAAAAACAAAAGTGTTTTACTTTCTAAAGATAATTATAATGAAACCTTAACTTATTAAAATAAATATTAATCAATACAAACTTCAAATTATGAGAAAATTAGGGCTACTAATCCTTACAATTCTATTTGCTACTAGTACTACTTTTGGACAAGAATCTAAAACAAAAGATGGTCACACAAATCAAAACAAGTTTAAGCAGTTAAAAGAGCTTTTACCAACGCCAAATTTACAAAGAACTGCTTCTGGTGCTCCAGGTATAAAATACACGCAGCAAAAAGTAGATTATAATATGGATATTGTTTTAGATGATGCTAATACAAGAATTTATGGTAATGAAACAATTACATACCATAATAATTCTGATGATACATTAGAATATTTATGGGTACAATTAGATCAAAACATGAGAGCTGCAGACTCTAAAACACCAGACATTCAGTCTAGTAGAATTCCAAACAAAACATCTAAAACAAGATTTAATAAATCTTATATGGATGCTGCTTTTGATGGTGGTTTTAAAATTGAAAGTGTTAAAAACATAGACGATTCTAATTTATCTTATACTATAAACCAAACAATGATGCGTATTAATTTAGCACAACCTTTGGCTTCTGGTGATAAATTTGAATTTAAAATAAAATGGTGGTACAATATTAACAACCACAGAACAGATGGTGGTAGATCTGGTTACGAACATTTTCCTAAAGATGGAAATAATAATTATGTAATTGCACAGTTTTACCCAAGATTATGTGTTTATGACAATGTAGAAGGATGGCAAAATGACCAATTTTGGGGAAGAAGTGAATTTGCTTTAGAATTTGGAGATTTTACTGTAAACATTACAACACCAGAAGATCATATGTTAGGTGCAACAGGTGTTTTACAAAACCCTAAAGATGTTTTTACTAAAAAAGAATTAAAAAGAATTGAAGAAGCTAGAAAAACTTTTGACAAGCCTGTAATAATTAGAACACAAGACGAAGCTGAAAAAATTGAAAAAAATAAATCTAAAAAAACTAAAACTTGGCAATTTTATGCAGAAAACGTAAGAGATTATGCTTTTGCAAGTTCTAGAAAATTTATTTTTGATGCAATGGCTGTAGATATTAATGGTAAAACTGTAATGGCAGAATCATTGTATTCTAAAGAAGCTAATCCTTTATACGGAGATCATTCTACAAGAGCAGTTGCACAAACTTTAAAAACGTACTCTAATTACACATTCGATTACCCTTACCACAAAGCAATTTCTGTAGACGGACAAATGGGAATGGAATATCCTCAGATTTGTTTTAACCCAGGAAGACCAAATGCAGATGGTACTTATTCTGATAGAACAAAATATAGAATGATAAAAGTTACAATTCATGAAGTTGGACATAACTTTTTTCCTATGATTGTAAATTCTGATGAAAGACAATGGACTTGGATGGATGAAGGTTTAAACTCTTACATGGAAATGTTAGCAGAATTAGATTACGATAAAGATTTTCCTATTACAAGAGGTTATCCTAAAAATATTGTAGGTTACATGTCTGGAGATCAATCTAGAATTGCACCTATAATGTCTAAAGGAGACAATGTTTATAGTTTTGGTAACAATGCTTATGGTAAACCAGCAACTGCTCTTTGGATTTTAAGAGAAACAATAATGGGTAAAGAATTATTTGATCATGCCTTTAAAACATATGCAAAAAGATGGAAATTTAAACACCCATCTCCTGCAGATTTCTTTAGAACTATGGAAGATGCTTCTGGTGTAGATTTAGACTGGTTTTGGAGAGGTTGGTTTTATACAACAGATGTAACAGATATTGGTATAGAAAGTGTTAGAAAATTTTATGCAGAAGATGATGGAAAAGAAACAATAGATTTTGTTGAAGATAAAAGTGAAGGTTTAAAAATTAAGAAACCAAAATCTGCTAAATCTAAATATTTCTACGAAGTAACTTTTAATAAACCAGGAGGTTTAGTTATGCCAATTATTGTAGAATTTACTTATGATGATGGTACTACTGAGAAAAAAACATATCCTGCTCAAATTTGGAGATATAATGACAAACAAGTAACAAAAGCAATTCATTCTGATAAGCAAATTACTAAAATTGTTATAGACCCAGATTTAGAAACTGCAGATGTAGATTTGTCTAACAATAGTTTTCCTAAAGAGAAAAAAGATAAGTTTAGTACATTTAAAACAAAAATGAAAAACTAATTATTAGTTTTAAAAAAATACTGTAAAAGCGATGTGAAATGTTTATTCACATCGCTTTTTTTTATAAATATTTGTTAAAATTTTAACAATATTTAACAAATCTGCACATATATGCTTAATTTGTGCCAGATAATTAATTCAATTCAAACAACATGAAAAAACTTTCTTTACTAGTATTTTCACTTTTCTTTATCAGTTTTGCTACAATAGCACAACAAGGAACCAAAGAGAAGAAGAAAACACAACAAGGACACACAGACCAGAACAAATTCAGACAAATGAAAGATGTTATGGCTACTCCTAATGATCAACACGCTGCTTCAGGTGCACCAGGTCATCAATACACACAACAAAAAGTAGATTATGTTATGGATATTCGTTTAGACGAAGATGCTAACAAAATTTATGGTGATGAAGAAATTACCTACCACAATAATTCTAAAGATCATTTAGAATATTTATGGGTACAATTAGATCAAAATATGCGTGCAGATGACTCTAAAACTCCTTTAGCTAAATCTAACAGTGCTGCAGCTTTTGTTACACCAGATAACTTTAAGAGTTCTTACATGGACCAGAAAAAAGGTTTTGGTTATAATATTACAAAAGTAGAAAGTAATGGTAAACCATTATCTCATACTATTAACAGAACTATGATGCGTATAAATTTACCTCAAGCCTTAGCTCCTGGTAAATCTTTTGAATTTAGAATTCAATGGAACTACTTAATCAATGATATTAATAAAGATGGAGGTAGATCTGGTTTAGAAAGCTTTAAAGACGGAAATAAAAATTATACAATTGCTCAATTTTTTCCAAGATTAGCTGTTTATAATAATGTAGAAGGATGGCAGAATATGCAATTCTGGGGTAGATCTGAATTTGCTTTAGAATTTGGAGATTATGAAGTAAATTTAACGGTACCTGCAGATCATATTGTTGAAGCAACTGGTTCTTTACAGAACGAAAAAGATGTACTTACAAGAACACAACGTAAGCGTTTTGAAAAAGCAAGAACTTCTTTTGATAAGCCTGTAATAATTGTTACTCAAGAAGAAGCTGAAAAAGCTGAAAAAGGAAGAGCTACAGGAACAAAAACTTGGAAATTTAAAGCAGGAAGAGTTCGTGATTTTGCTTTTGCTACTTCTAGAAAATATATTTGGGATGCAATGGCAGTAAACATTAATGGTAAAACTGTTATGGCTACTTCTTTATACCCTAAAGAAGGAAACCCATTATGGGAAGAGCACTCTACAAGAGCAGTTGCTACTACTTTAATAGAATATTCTAAATTAACTTTCGATTATCCTTATTCTAAAGCTGTTTCTGTACATTCAGAAAGACAAGGAATGGAATACCCTATGATTTGTTTTAACTTTGGTAGACCAAATGAAGATGGTACTTATTCTGACAGAACTAAAAAAGGAATGTTAGGTGTAATTATTCATGAAGTTGGACATAACTTTTTTCCAATGATTGTAAATTCTGATGAAAGACAATGGACTTGGATGGATGAAGGTTTAAACTCTTTTGTTGAAATTTTAGCTGAAGATGTTTATGACGCAGATTTATTTGCTTCTAACCCTGCAAAAGAAATTACAAGATATATGGGTGGAGATCAATCTAACATCTCTCCTATTATGTCACAAGGAGATTATGTAAAGCAATTTGGACCAAATGCATATTCTAAACCAGCTGCTGGTTTATATATGTTAAGAAAAACTATTATGGGACCAGAATTATTTGATCATGCATTTAGAACTTATTCTCAAAGATGGATGTTTAAACACCCAACTCCAGAAGATTTCTTTAGAACTATGCAAGATGCATCTGGTATGGATTTAGATTGGTTTTTTAGAGGTTGGTTTTACACAACAGATGTTACAGATATAGGTATTAAAGAAGTAAAATCTTTATATTTAACTGATAAACCAAGTGAAAGAGTAACAAAGTTAAAAGAGCAATACAAGCAGTATTTTGATAACTTAGGAGACTTAGTTTACATTACTGATAAAAAAGAAGATGCTAACGCAAATGCTATGAACAAATTTGCTGAAGGAAAAGAAGTACCTTCTTTTATCTATTCAGTTGAATTTGAAAAACCAGGAGGTTTAGTTATGCCAATTATTGTGGAATTAACTTATGCTGATGGTTCTACAAAAAGAGAAACTTTTCCTGCACAAATTTGGATGAGTAGTGATACAACTGCAAAAAGAGTATTTGCTTCTTCTAAAGAAGTTAAGAGTATTGTAGTAGATCCTGATTTTGAAACAGCAGATGTAGATACATCTAACAACAGCTGGCCTAAAAAAGAAGGTAATAAGTTTAGTGAATTCAAGAATAAAAAGAAAAACTAAAACCTTTTTTACTTATTAAGGTTTTCAAATATAAAAAGCCACTAGAAGTTAACTTCTAGTGGCTTTTTTTTGTTTATAATCACGTCACATAACTAATTTCACAAGAGATTATAAATATCTTTTAATCAATCTAATTTAAATGACTATAAATTGATATGAATTATATACTTATTTGCTTAAAAACGATAATTAACACCAATATTAAAGTGTAGATATTTATTCCGAAATAAGAAATAAAGTAAATAGTTATAAACTATTAAAGTTTACTCAGTGTACTTATTTAGAAACATATCAAGTTATCTAGTTCAATTAAATAATAATAGATATTATTTAATGAGTATAAACATTAAATTTCTAAAAGATTATTATATTAACTTTACCTTATAAATATAAAAAAAACTGAACAATGTTACCATTGTTCAGCTTTTTTTAAAACCTTTTATTATATCTACAACTTGTATTATAAAGTCAAGTTTTAGTCAGTTTTCTTCTTATCGTCTATAGAAGCTTTGTTCCAAATTTTAATTTCGTCATCTTTAGTAACTCCATCTAAAACTTCTACATTTACACCATCAGAAGTTCCTAATTTAACAGTTCTTTTTTCAAAAGTACCATCACCATTTTTAACTTCTACATAAGGTTCTTCAGTTTTTTTATCAAACTTTAATAAACCTTCTTTAATAGATAAAACACTATCTTTTTTCACTAAAACAATGTCTGCATTTGCACTATAACCAGCTCTAATAAAAAACTTGTTGTCTAAAGAAACATCTGCTTTAATTTTAAATTGAACAGCACCACCTTCTTCAGTTCCTTTAGGAGCTATAAAGTTTAATTTTGCTGGAAACTTCTGCCCTTCTATAGCACCAATAGAAACTTCTATATCTGTACCTTTTACTAGTTTACCTACTTCAGATTCGTCTACTTTTCCTTCAAAAATCATTTTACTCATGTCTGCAATAGAAGCAATTGTAGTACCAGCATTAAAGTTGTTAGATTGTATAACTTGATCTCCTTCTTTTACAGGAATTTCTAAAATTGTACCAGACATTTGTGCAATAATGTTTGTATTTGCTGCACCACCAGAACCTGCAGAACCTCTTTTAATTATTAAATAATCATTCTGAGCATTCTTTAAATCTTGTTTTGCTTGGTTGTATGTTAATTCTATACCTTCATACTCTGCTCTTGCAACAACACCTTTATCAAATAAATTTTTAGTTCTTTTGTAAGAAACTGCTGCATTATCTACTCTAAGCTTTGCATTATCTACTCTACCTCTAGCACTTATTAAAGATTGCTCATTAGGTACAACTCTAACAACTGCAATTAAATCTCCTTTATTAACTTTAGAACCTTCTAACAACATTACTTTGTCTATGATTCCTGTTATTTGAGGTTTAATTTCAATTTCCTCTAAAGGAATAACCTTACCTGTTGCAACTGTTTTTTTAACAATTGTTGTTCTAAATGGTGTTTCAGTTTCATATTCTACAATACTTTTCTTGTTCTTTTTACCGAACCAAACAAGTGCTGCTATAAAACAAACTGCTATAACTATTAAAATAATTTTTGATCTCTTACTCATGATTTGTTGTTGATTGATTTTATTCTTCTCTTAATGCTTCTATTGGTTTTACTACTGTTGCCATGTGTGCAGGAATTAATCCTATTAAGGTTCCTAGCACTATTAACGTGACAAATGCTATCAATATAATTGGTATGTTTACTGTTGGGTTTATTAAAACTGCGTCGTCTCCTTGACCAACTGCCATATCAATTAAAAATAAAACAAGACTTCCAAAAATAATACCTAACATACCTGCTATGGTTGTTAAAAATACAGATTCTAAAATAATTTGTTGTCTTATACTTTTTGGTGTTGCGCCTAAAGCTCTTCTTATTCCTATTTCTTTTGTACGTTCTTTTACAGTAATTAATAAGATATTACCAATTGCAAAAACACCTGCAATTAAAGTTGCAATACCTACAAACCAAGTAAGAAACTGCATACCAGTTATAAAACCTGTAATCTTACCAATTTCTTTTCCAAGATTTACGCTACCAAAAGCTCTTTCATCATCTGGGTGTACTTTATGGAGACCTTTTAATGTAAGCAGCACATCTTTTTCCATTTGCTCTATATTTGTACCTTCATTAGCAGTAATCATCATCCAATCTACCTTATTGGCTGTATTGTATACTTTTCTAAATGTAGTAAAAGGAATGTATGCACAATCTCCATCAAAATCAATAGTATTAGAAGGTTTATAAACTCCAATAACTTTATAATTTATACTATTTATTTTTACATATTGCCCAATTGGCATTTCATCTTTATCAAACAGTTGCTTATACATATCTTCTGAAATGACAGCTACTTTTGCGATTGATAAAATATCGTTTTGATTTAAGAAACGACCATATAATAGTTGTTTTTTCTGAATTTGATCTAATATTGGATAATCTCCACTTACTCTAAAACTACCAGATTTAAAATCTTTAATAATTAAATTGTTAGTTTGGTTTCTTGGTGCTAATAATTTAATTTCTTCTGTGTATTCAGATTTTAAAACTTCAATATCATTCATTGTAAGTGTAAACCTTCTTCCTTCTTGAAAACCTTTAAAAGGTGTATCTGTAGACTGCGTCCATACAAAAACACTATTTGTTGCAAAATTACCAAACAGTTTATTAAAACCATTCTCCATTCCTCTTGCGGCACCTAATAAAACTACTAACAAGAAGATTCCCCAAAGAACACCAATTATAGTAATAGAGGTTCTTACTTTGTTTTTACGAATGCTTCCGTAAATTTCTTGCCAAGTATCTGAATCGAATAAAAATTTCATAATTAATCTGCTCTTAATGCTTCAATAGGTTTAATATTTGCAGCTCTTTTTGCTGGTACATAACCTGCAATTAATCCTGATAAGATTAATACTACAGTTGCACCAATAACAATTCCTGGACTTACACTTGGGTCTTTTATAAAATAATCTTCTTCTAAACTATTACCAATTAAACTTAATATATAAGTACCTAAAGAAAGCCCCAGATACCCAGCTATTGTTGTAATTAATACAGACTCTTGCACTACCATACCAACTATAGAAGATGGTACAGCTCCTAAAGCTTTTCTAATTCCAAATTCTTTAGTTCTTTCTTTAATAACAAAAATCATAATATTAGAGATTCCAATAATACCTGCTACTAAAGTTCCAGATCCAATTAAAATTACAATGGCGTACAAAACTCCCATAAACATACCAACACCTTTGTTTGCTTCTGCCATATTTCTAACAGAAAGTGCACTTTGGTCGTCTGGGTGAATGTTCATTTTCTTACGTAAATCACGTTCCATTCGATTTCCAAAAGCAATTGCACCATCTAAACTTAAATCTGGGTTATAACCTAATGCAATCTGACTTACATAATCGTTATTACCATACATTGATTGTGCTGTGGTTAAAGGTATAAATGCTTTTCTTTCTTCATTATCTCCTCCGTCATCAGAAAAAATACCAATTACTAAAAAAGAACTTCCGTTTACGTTTACTCTTTTCCCTAAAGCAGGTCTTTCTCCAAATAAATCTTCTTTAATTAATCTACCAATTACAATAGCTTTAGATTTCTCTTTTAAATCTCTTTCATTTAAATACCTACCCTCATTAATTATTGTTTTTTCTAAAAACTGATGATCTGGGTTTACAGCCATTACACTGTAAGTACTTGCTTCATTTTTATATTTAATTGAAAAATTCTTATAAATTCTAGAAGATTTATATTGAATCTTATCATCATATTCATCAACAATATAATCGTAATCTTTATTTTTAAGTTGTATGGTTCTACCAGTTTGTAAACCTTTAAATGGTTTAGATGTTTTCCAAACACGAATAAACATTGCATTTTGAGCGTCGTCTGCAAAAGCTCCTTTAAAAGAATTACTTAAACCACTAACAATACCAAATAGTAATGTAAAAAGTAAAATAGCAAAGGCAACTGTAAAACCAGACATTACAGAACGTAATCTATTTTTATTAATGCTTTGAAAAATTTCTCTCCAACGATCTATATCAAACATATTAAACGGCTTTAGCTTTTCCTACAGAAGTAATCTCATCACTAATAATTAAACCGTCTTTTAAACGTACAACTCTTTTTGTTTGTTCTGCAACTTCCTCTTCATGGGTAATTACAAAAACAGTCATTCCTTCGTCATTAATATCTTTTAACAAATCCATTACAGAATCTGTTGTTGTAGAATCTAAAGCACCTGTTGGCTCATCTGCTAAAACTACTTTTGGTTTTGTAACCAAGGCTCTTGCTATTGCAACACGTTGTTTTTGTCCTCCAGAAAGTTCATTTGGTAAATGATTTGCCCAATCTTTTAAACCTACTTTTTCTAAATAATCTAAAGCAATTTTTAAACGTTCTTTTCTTGCCATTCCTTTATAATATAAAGGTAAAGCAACATTTTCTAAAGCTGTTTTGTAAGAAATTAGGTTAAAAGATTGAAAAATAAAGCCTAAAAATTTATTACGCAATTGCGCTGCTTTTTTCTCATTCATATCTTTTATTAGCTGTCCGTTTAGGTAATAATTACCTTCATCGTGCACATCTAATAAACCAACAATGTTTAATAAAGTAGATTTACCAGAACCAGAAGACCCCATAATAGAAACAAATTCGCCTTCTTTAATATGTAAATCTATACCTTTTAATACGTGTAAAGAATCTTTTCCTATTGGATAAGACTTGTGTAGTTCTTCTATTCTAATCATCGGTTGGTTATTTTGATATAAAAGTATTGATTGCTATTGGTAACAATTACTAATTTTATGTTAAAAGCAATTACACTAACAATACGAATACAAACATAAGACGCCTGAAAATAAATTATGTTACAAGAAATTTAAAAAAAGTTAAAGTATCTTTGTAATTCATATAATTTATACGGTTCAAATGGTTAATATTCCTAAAAATAAGAAAGTAATTCTATTTGATGGTATTTGTAATTTATGTAATAATGCTGTTATAAAAACCATTAATTACGATAAAAAAAATACTTTTTTATTTGCTGCAATTCAATCTGAATCTGGTAAAGAAATTATAGACTATTTAAAGATAGATACTACTAAAACAGATTCTATTATTCTTTATACCCCAGGTTTTTCTTATGAAATTAAAGCTACTGCTGCATTAAAAATTATGAATGATTTTGGTGGAATTTGGCAACTTACAAGAATTTTATGGGTTTTTCCTGAAAGTTTTAGAAACCATATTTATGATTTTATTGCAAAAAACCGTTACAGATGGTTTGGAAAAAAAGATAATTGTATGATACCTACAAAAGAATTAAAAGCAAAGTTTTTAGATTAAAATATTACAAAATGAAATTAGAAAAAGAAATTAAGTGTGTTATTTTTGATATGGATGGCGTTATTATAGATTCTGAAGAAATTCATAAAAAAGCATATTTTGAAACCTTTAATTCTTTAAATATTAATGTAACAGAAGAATTATACAAATCTTTTACGGGTTCTTCTACAATTAATGCTTTTCAGAGGTTGGTTGCTCATTTTAAATTAGATAATAATCCTGAAGATTTAGTTTTAGACAAAAGAGAACGTTACGTAAATTTCTTTGAAAATGATCCAAATTTACATTTAGTAGCAGGTGTAGAAGAAATTATAAAATACTTTTATAACAAAGGTATTACCTTAATTTTAGCTTCTTCTTCTGCTATGATAAATATAGACAGAGTTTTTAATAGATTTAATTTAAATACATATTTTACAGCAAAAATTAGCGGTGCAGACTTAAAAGAGTCTAAACCACACCCAGAAATTTTTAATAAAGCAGCAGTTTTAAGTAAAACAAATAAAGAAAACTGTGTTATAATTGAAGATTCTGACAACGGAATTAAGGCTGCAAATGATGCTAATATTTTTGTTTTTGGCTTCGCTAATAAACTTTCTGAAGGGCAAACATTAGAACATGCAGATGCTGTAATTCATGAATTTAATGAACTAAAAAAATTGATTTAAACCTTTTAAAGATTAAAAAAAGCCTTGTGTAATTTACACAAGGCTTTTTTTTTTTTAAAATAAATAACTTATTTTATTTTGTTATTTCTACAACTTCAAGATCAAAAATAAGGTCTTTACCAGCCAAAGGATGGTTTCCATCTATTACAATGCTTTCTTCCTTTACTTCTACTACCATTAAATTCATTTCTCTACCATCTGGAGATTTAGAAACAAGTCCCATACCAACCTCTGGAGCCATATCTTGTGGTAATTCTGTCTTTTTTACTTCCTGAATTAAATCTTGATTTACTTCACCATATGCTTCTTCCTTAACAATAGTAATCGTTTTTTTCTCGTTTAATTTCATATCAATTAAACCTTTTTCAAAACCAGGTATTAATCTTCCTTCACCTAAAGTAAATTCAATTGGCTCTTTTCCTTCAGAAGTATCAAAAATTTGTCCGTCAGATAATTTACCTGTATAATTTACTTTTAATGTGCTGTTTTCTTTAACTTGACTCATACTATATTCTTTAATTTTAAAAATACTCTTCGCATAATTTTTATGCAGCAAATATTTTAATTTGATTTTTATACAAATACATTCACTAAAATCAAGCCAAAAAGAAATTAAGCCTCTTATTAAACTTATTTTAAGGAAACAAAAAACTTCATAGGCCAATTATAGCATCAAAAAAAAAGATTATTATTCCTTTTTTAATAAATTTAAGTCAAAAATAAAAAACAGTAATTATGTCAGTAAAAATAAAAAACACTTATTAAATATGACAATTATGTAAAAAAAACAATTTAAAATCTTTTTATAATTTTAAAAAAAAAGTAGAAATAGATGTTTTTACTTCCTTCTTTTTTGATGTAAAAAAGTTAATTTAGCTCAATGTGTTTTAAATCTTAAATAAGTAATTAAATCTATGTTGAAGATTGAATTTTACACAAGCTAAAAAATTGAAAAAAAGATGAAAATATTGCACACTGCCGATTGGCATTTAGGACATAGACTGCACGAACAATCTCAATTTGAGGAACAAACCTTATTTTTAGATTGGATTGAAGCTTATATTCTAGATCAAAAAATAGATGTGCTCTTAATTTCTGGTGATGTTTTTGATACAGGTTCTCCTTCTAACCAAAGCCTAGAAATGTACTATAGTTTTTTAGTAAAATTAAAAGGATCAACTTGTAAATCTATTATTATTACTGGTGGAAATCATGATTCTCCAGGAACATTAAATGCACCAAAGCATATTTTAGATGCTTTATCTATAAAAGTGGTTGGTAAAGCAACAGAAAATATAGAAGATGAAGTTTTTAAAATAGAAATTAACAATGAAAAAGTAGTAATTGCTGCTGTACCTTATTTAAGAGACGGAGATATTAGACGTGCAGTTGCTGGAGAAACTTTTGATGAATTAACAGATAAATACAAAACTGCATTAATTAACCATTATACAGCTGCAGCAGAACAATGTAAACTTATAAACACAACAAATGCACCTGTTATTGCAATGGGACATTTATTTGCAACTGGTGGTTCTGTTTCAGATAGTGAACAAAATATTTATGTTGGTACTTTAGGTCATATTGGAGCCCAAGATTTTCCTACCTATTTTAATTATGTTGCTTTAGGACATTTACACAGGCCACAAACAATTGGTGGTAATGAAAATGTTAGGTATTCTGGCTCTCCAAATATCTTAAGTTTTAGTGAAATTAATTACGAAAAAAAGATACTGATTCTAACCATAGAAAATGGTAAAATAAATAATATAACAGAAAATGTAATTCCTCGTTTTAGAGAATTTCATAAATTAACAGGTACCATTACAGAATGTATAACTGCTTTTAAAACCATAACTTCTAATAATTATAATTTAACACCTTGGGTAGAAATTGCTTTAAAGGAAGATAATACTGTAAATACAGAAAACTTAAAACTTGAAGCTGAAAAATATCCTTTTGAAATTTTAAAAATAGGTTTAAAAAACCAACGAAAAATTAAAGGAATCGAAGAACTTTTAGAAAATACAAAATCTATTAAAGAATTATTGCCAACAGAAGTTTTCAAACTAAAATGTAAAGAAATGGATTATGATTTAGAAAAAAGACCAGAAGTTTGGGATGCTTTTAATGAAATATTACAATCTGTTAAAAATCAATAAGGCAATTTTCTATGAAAATTTTAAAGATAGAATTACAAAATATAAATTCATTAAAATCGGAAAATCCAATTGTAATCGATTTTGAAAATGAGCAATTTAAAGATGTTGGTCTGTATGCAATTACAGGTTCTACAGGTGCAGGTAAAACAACTATTTTAGATGCAATAACCATTGCCTTATACCATAATGTACCTCGCTTTAATGGCACAAAAGGTACATTAACAGATGTAGTAAGCCATAGTGCAAATGATGCTTTTAGTAGAATAACTTTTAAAAATGATACTGCTACTTTTGAAGTCTTTTGGGGAATTAGAATAGCAGATAAAAACGGTAAAAAATATAAAAACCCAAAAGAAGAAGTTAGTTTAAAAAACCTTTCAAATGGTAATATTTTAGCTACTCAGAAAAGAAATTTAATTACAGAAGTAATAAGAGTTACACAATTAGATTACAATCAGTTTTTAAGATCTGTAATGTTAGCCCAAGGTGAATTTGCTTCTTTTTTAACTGCTAAAGGCCCAGAAAAAGGGCGTTTATTAGAACAGATTACAGGCGAAGAAATTTATAAAAAAATTGGGCAAGGTATTTTAGAAAGAAAATCTAAAGAAGACAAAATCTTAGCAGAAATACAATCTAAAATTAATGCAGAAGATATTATTACAGAAGAAAATAAAGTAGAATTATTACAAAAAGATAAAGATTTAGATACAGAAATTATTAAAATTGATTCAGAAGTAAAAACTACGTTAGAAATTGTAGAATGGTATGCTAAGCTTCAAAAAATTGTTTCAGAAACAGTACAATTAGAATTAGAAGCCAAAGATATTAATCTATTAATAGAAAAGCATAAAACTGAGTTAAGCTTATTAGATTTAAACGAAAAAGCTGCTCCTTTTAAAGATGTTCTTCAGAATTTAAAAAGAACAACCCTAGAAGTTACAGAAAAAACGAAACAATTAGAAGCTTTAGAAAATCTATTAAAAACATTAAAACCAGAAATTGAAAAATTAACGCAACTTACTACTAAAGAAACGGAAGCGTTACATATTGCCGACAAAGATTTTGCTAATTGGTTACCTAAGTTTGATAAAATTACAAACCTAGATAGTAAAATAAAAAATGAAGTAGATAATAAACAAAAAACCGAAGTAGAGTTAGATAAATTAGCTAAAGAAATTCAACTTCTAAATACAGAAGAAATCAATTTAAATAAGGTTTTAGCTACCACAACATCTGCTATTAAAATTGATGAAGCATTTGTCTTAGAAAATAAATTTTTAAAAGAAGTAGACTTAGAAATATCAAATTGGGCGAGTGAAATTACTTCTTTAAAAAGCAAAAAAGAAACCTTAAAAGAAGCTACTACTTTTGTTATTGTTAAAAATGAAGAAATTGAAAAAACTAAAAATAGGTTAAACGAAGGCAATAAAATTCTTGAAACTAAAAATGCTGAATTCAAAAAAACAGAAAAAGAACTTGTTGAGATTACTTCTCAATTATCTAAAAATAATTTATCTAATTTACTAGCAGAAAAAACAAAATTAGCAACCAAAGAAACAAACTGGAAACAGTTTAAACAATTTTCTGAACAAATAATTAAATTAAAAAAAGAACAAACAAATTTATTAGAAAATCAAAAAATATTTTTTTCTAAAACAGCAGATAATAAGAAGCAAATTACTGCTATAAATAAAGAAATTGAAACACAAGAAAAAGCAGTTTCTGATGCTGATAAAATTTTAAATTTAGAAAAAAGTATTTCTAAATATGAAACTGATCGAAAAAATTTAATTGAAGGAGAACCTTGTGGTTTGTGTGGTTCTAAAGCACATCCTTTTACAGAACATTTAGTTTCAATTGGTGTTTCTAAATCAGAATTAGAATTGCAACAAAGAAAAGAAAAGCTTCAATTATTTAATATCTCTAAAACCGAATTAGAAAAAAATGAAGTTGTTTTAAATACAGAAATAAACACCCTAATTAAGAGAAATACTGTTATAAATGAAGAGTTAAACGTATTTCAATTAAAAGCCAATCAATTAGAGATTAATTGTGATTTAACCAATTCTACAAAAATTGAAACTGAATTTAAAAATATAACCGAACAAATTTTAGCTTTAGATAAACGCATAAAAAAGGCACAAGAATTACAAGAAGTTAAAAATAAATTAGAAGAAAGTATAAAAAAACAAAGTCAATATTTAAATCAAATTCAAACCGGTGTTGCAACACTTACAGAAAAAAACAAAAATGCAACTACAGAAATTGAAGAAAAGAATAAACTAATTACACAATTAAATATTAGCGTTATTCAACTAGAAACTAGTTTAAAAACAAAACTGAAAAAATTTAATTTTGAGTTACCTTCTATAAAAAATAGTAATTTATTTATTGAAAAATTAAAAAATTTAATTTTTCAATTTAATAAAAAGGAGAAAAATTTAGATCAATTAAAAGCAGATATAAAACTAACGAACTCTAAGTTAGAAAGCCTTAATAAACAACAAGAAACACAGCTTAAAATTGAGAAAGAACATTTAACATCAATAAACAACTGTAACACCAAAATTAATTTATTAAAAAAAGAGCGTGTAGCTATTTTACCAATAGGTATTTCTGTAGAAAATAAACGAGAGCAATTACAAGCTATTAAAAATAATTTATCTAAAAAAGTTGAAGAAACTAAAAAGCAACAACAAGAACTTTTAGATTCTAAAAATAAGCAAGAAGCTTTAAAACTAGAGAATATAAAAGAACAAGAGCTTTTAAAAGAAAAATTAAAAACAATAGAAACAACTTTTAATTCTCAGTTAAAAAATAGCAAATTCACAATAAGAGAAGATGTAGAAAAAGCTTTGTTAACAGAACAGCAGCAAGAGCAATACATTAAAAACAAGAAACTAATAGAAGATAAACAACTTCGTTTAAAAACATTACAAGAAGCTAATTTAAAAGCAAAAAAGACTTTAAATTCATCTAAAAACTTTGAAATTACCGAAGCAGAAAGTAAATTAACTTTAGTAGAATTAAAAACTAAAAACAGTAATCTTTTAACCGAAAAAGGTAAAATAGTAGAAGCTTTTAGAAAAGACAAAGAAATTAGAGATCGAAATAAAGAAATCTATAAAAAGATAGAAGTACAAGTAGAAATTTGTACAATATGGAAAGAACTATTTAAAATTATAGGAAACTCTAAAGATGCATTTAATGTGTATGTGCAGCGTTTAACTTTAAAACACTTATTAGACTTAGCAAACGTACATTTATACAAATTAAACAAGCGTTATTCTTTAAAAATGGAAGAGTCTTATAAGCCAAAAGAAGAACTTAATTTTAATTTAATAGATCATTATCAAACGGATCAGGCAAGATTAGTAGATACTTCTAGTGGTGGAGAAAAGTTTATAATTAGTTTAGCTCTGGCTTTAGGTTTGTCTGATTTGGCAAGTAAAAATGTAAAAATTGAATCTTTATTTATAGATGAAGGATTTGGTACTTTAGATAGCAATACATTAGAAACGGTAATTTCTACTTTAGAAACGTTACAATCTCAAGGTAAAACTATCGGAATAATTTCTCATGTAGAAAACTTAAAAGAACGTATACCTACTCAGATTCAAATAACAAAGAAAAGTAACGGAGTAAGTACTGTTAAAATTGTTTAACAATAATTACTTCTTGAAATTAGATTTATTAACCAATAATTTTATTTAAAATTGTAAAAACTTTTTTTTCTAAAATATCTACAGACCCATCAGCAAAAAACACTTGCTTAACGTCTCTTAATAAGTTCTCTTTTTCTTCTATAGATAAAGAGTTTTCAGAAACATATTGCTGAATCTTATTCAAATTATCTTCATCAGAATCTACAACAACTTCTGTATGAATTCTATGAAATGTTTTTTCATCTACTTTAGTTCTAATATAGTTTTGTTCTGCAATATCTTCTATATGATTGCAATGTGCAGCATACAAAAGTACGTATGCTTCAAATTCTTTTTTGGTCCAATCTAGATTCATAATTTATTTTGAAATTGGTAAATTCTCTGTACTTGCCCACTCTGTCCAAGATCCATCATAAACAGCAACATTTTCTTGTTTTATAATTGCAGCTCCTAATGCTAATATTGAAGCTGTAATACCAGAACCACAAGTAAAAATTATTTCCTTTTTATTCTTATAATTTTCAAAAATCTTAGCTAATTCAGCTTCAGATTTCATTTTTCCATTTTGTTGAATTTCTTCGAAAGGCAAACTTACAGCGTTAGGCATATGGCCACTTTCTAAATCTTTTCTTGGTTCTGGTTCAGTTCCTAAAAATCTTCCTTTAGAACGTGCATCAACTATTAAAACGTCTTTATTTTCTAATGAATTTAAAACATCTTTTGTATATTTTATTTTCTGTGGCTGATAATTAACTGTGAAATTTCCTTTTTTAATCGAAATATTACTTGGTTTTTCAACAGAGTAATTTCTTTTCTTCCATTCTGGTAATCCACCATCTAAAACAGCAATATTATTAAAACCCATTAATTGAAACATCCACCAAACTCTTGGTGAAGAATAAATTCCTAATGCATCATAACAGACAATAATAGAATTGTTATTTATACCTAATGCTTGTGCTTTTTCTTGAAATTCATCAGGTGATAAAACTGTATTTGGAAACTCAGAATTATTATCTGAGAAACTATTTTTTATATCAAAAAAAATAGCATTTTTAATTTGTAATTTATCTTCTAAAATTGCATTACTAAGTGTAACCTTTGGAATTGTACAATCTAAAATAATTAATTTTTCATTATCTAAATTATTGTATAACCAATCTACAGAAACTAAAGGCTTATTAACTTTTAAAGACATTTTACAATTTTAAAAAAGTAGAACATCACACAAAATAGTATGACGTTCTTAGTTACTTTATATTTATTAAAATGAATAAAAGTAAAATTATTTTACTTCATCATAATTATCATCCCAATTTTTAGCTTTTGGATTGTCGTGTAATTTACCAACAGATTTAGCTACAAGTGATGCTACTGTTGCATCTCCTGTTACGTTAATAACTGTTCTACACATATCTAAAGGTCTATCTACAGCAAAAATTAATGCCAAACCAATTGCTAATTTATCTGCCGGAAAACCAACAGATTCTAATACAATAACTAACATTACCATTCCTGCTCCTGGAACTGCAGCAGAACCAATAGAAGCTAATAAAGCTGTTAAAATAATAGTTAATTGATCTGCAAAAGTTAAATCGAATCCTAATGCTTGTGCTATAAAAACAGCCGCTACAGCTTGGTAAAGAGAGGTTCCATCCATATTAATTGTAGCACCAACTGGTAAAACAAAACTAGATACTTCTTTATCTACACCAATGTGTTCTTCTACTCTCTCCATAGTTACAGGTAGAGTTGCAGCACTAGAACTTGTAGAAAATGCTAATAATTGTGCAGGACTAAGTTGTTTAAGAAACCAAAACGGATTCTTCTTAGTAAATACACTTACTAAAATCATATAAAAAACAACCATTATTAATAGACCACCAACAACTGTTAATGCATACTTTAATAAGGCTAATAATAAATCTGGATCGTTAGATGAAACTACCACATTTGCCAATAATGCAAAAACTGCATAAGGAGCAAAAAGCATAATTAAATCTACCATTTTTAAAACAACTTCGTTTAAAGAATCAAAAAAATCTTTTAAAGGTTTAGATCTTTTCTCTCCAATTAATAGCATAGAAATTCCTAAGAAAATAGTAAAGAAAATTACTTGTAACATAGATTTATTGTTACTCATAGCTTTCATGGCATTATCTGGTACCATATCTACCATAAATTGCAAAGGACCTGTACTTCTTTGTTTAGAGGCTTCTGCTATTTTAGATTGTACACCGCCACTATTTGCATAAGTTTCGGTAAGTTTTGTAATTGTTTCTTCTGAAATTCCATCTCCAGGTTTTACAACATTTACTAATAATAAACCAATAGTTATGGCAATTACTGTAGTACCAATATAGATACCTATTGTTTTTAAACCAATATTTTTAAATTTAGAAATGTCTTTTAAATCTGAAATACCTTTTACTAAAGACGCTATAATTAATGGAACAGCAATTAATTTTAATAATTTCACAAAAATACTTCCAAAGGGATTAATCCAATTAGAAACAAAAGTTGCACCTCCATCTACATTTGTCATTGTTAATCCAAAAAGGATTCCCACAATCATTCCTATTAAAATCTTCCAATGTAATGCTAGTTTCTTCATTTATAAGTTTAATAATTATTTCAATGTTGAAAGATAAAAAAATATTTAAAAAATAAGGTGACTTTATTTGTATATTGTGTCATATTTATACAAAACATTCATATCAATTATTAAAAACATAAAAATGGCAGGTATTTTAGACTTATTAGGTAGTGATTTAGGAAAACAAATTATTTCTGGTGTAGCAGGTTCTACAGGAAATGATTCTAGTAAAACAAGTAGTGTTTTAACAATGGCTTTACCAGTATTAATGAAAGCAATGGAAAGAAACGCTTCTACTCCTGAAGGTGCAGAAGGCTTAATGGGTGCTTTATCTGGTAAACATGATGGTAGTATTTTAGATAATCTTGGTGGTTTATTTGGTGGTGGAGTTGATGAAACTGTAAAACAAGATGGAGCAGGAATTTTAAGTCATATTTTAGGAGGAAAACAACAAGGTGTAGAACAAGTAATTAGTCAGAAATCTGGTTTAGACGCTGGTTCTGTTGCAAATATTTTAAAAGTTGCGGCGCCTATTTTAATGGGAGTATTAGGTAAACAAAAGAAAGAACAAAACGTAAGTAATTCTGGAGATTTAACAGGTCTTTTGGGTGGTTTGTTAGGTGGTAGTTCTGCTGATAATGACCAAAGCTTCTTAGAAAAAATATTAGATGCAGATGGTGATGGAAGTGTTATTGATGATGTTGCTGGTATGGTTTTAGGTGGAAGTGATAAAAAATCTGGTGGACTTGGTGGTTTATTAGGTGGTCTTTTCGGTAAATAAAAAGACTTATTTTAAATAATAAAAAAGCTCAAACTTTAAAGTTTGAGCTTTTTTATTATACTTTACTTTTATAACAAGATTTATATATTTCTTCGTAAACAGGAAGTATACTTTCTAAAGAAAATTGTTTTGTATGTTTTTTAGCATTTTGCTTAAATCTTTCTAAAGTTACATCGTCTTTTACTATTGAAATAGCATTTTTAGCCATGTCTTTAATATCACCTAGGTTACTTAAATAACCTGTTTCTCCATGAATATTAACTTCTGGTAAACCACCAGTATTAGTAGATATTACAGCAGTACCTGCTGCCATTGCTTCTAACGCTGCTAAACCAAAACTCTCTGTTTGAGATGGCAATAAAAAGACATCTGTATAACATAAAATTTTAGCTACTTCAGTACTATTTCCTAAGAAAAAAACATCTTCAGTTAACTTTAATTCTTTTACTAATTTTTCTGCTTTTGATCTCTCTGGCCCTTCACCTATCATTAATAATTTAGAAGGAATTTCTTTTCTTACTTCAGAAAAAACTCTAACTACATCTTCTACTCTTTTTACAGGTCTAAAGTTACTTACATGTGTAAAAATTCTTTCATTAGGTTTAGCTAATGCAATTCTTTTACATTCTTCTTTATTTGCATTATCATACTTTTCTACATCTATAAAGTTATAAATTACCTTTATATCTTTTGTAATATTGAATAATTTACTTGTTGTTTCTTTTAAGTTATTAGATACAGAAGTTACAACATCAGAATTATTTATACTAAATTCTACTGCTGTTTTATAGGTAGGGTGACTTCCTACTAAAGTAATATCTGTACCATGAAGGGTTGTTACTACTCTTACATCTAAACCTTTTTCTTTTAACATCTGTTTTGCCATGTAGGCTGCATATGCATGTGGAATTGCATAATGCACGTGTAAAACTTCTAAGTCGTGTTTTCTTACAACTTCTACCATTTTACTAGACAAAGCTAATTCATAAGGTTGGTATTCAAAAAGAGGATATTCTTCTATAACCACTTGATGAAAGTGTAAATTATGTGATAAAAAATCTAAACGAACTGGCTGATTATACGTTATAAAATGTACTTCATGCCCTTTGTTGGCTAAAGCCATTCCTAACTCTGTAGCTACTACTCCACTTCCTCCAAATGTTGGATAACATACAATACCTATTCTCATATAATTATTAAAAATTTAAACTTTTAATGTAATTTCTTAGTTGTAAAGATAAAGTTATTCTTACAGTAGAAATCAAAATAAAAGCATAAAAAAACCCACAATAAAAATTGTGGGTTTTATATTTAAAATAATCTTTAGTATCCCTATAGATTACCCTTTTGTTTTAGTAATCTCCTAAAGTTTCTGCATTTTGAGATAAAGCATTTTCTAATTGCTCATCACTTGGTGCTTTACCATGCCAAGCATG
Source organism: uncultured Polaribacter sp. (assembly GCA_963975825.1). GTDB lineage: Bacteria > Bacteroidota > Bacteroidia > Flavobacteriales > Flavobacteriaceae > Polaribacter. The sequence goes on along the minus strand of CAXBIR010000003.1, from coordinate 57,930 downwards.
AGTATGCATCATAAAATCTACACCATTCCCCATTTCTGTATGTAATAAAATACAAACTGGTTTTCCTTTCCCAGTTAAAGCTTTTGCTTCTGCTAAACCAGCTAAAATTGCTTCAATATCATTTCCTTTTTCAACGTCTAATACATCCCAACCAAAAGCTTCAAATTTTCCTTTGATGCTTCCCATTGCTAAAACGTCATCAGTAGAACCGTCAATTTGCTTTCCGTTTAAATCTATTGTACAAATAACATTATCTACTTTCTTTGCAGATGCATACATAATTGCTTCCCAGTTTTGGCCTTCTTGCAATTCACCATCTCCGTGTAAAGTATATACTATTTTATCATCTCCGTTTAACTTTTTAGCTTGTGCTGTTCCTAAAGCAACAGACATTCCTTGTCCTAAAGAACCAGATGCAATTCTTACACCAGGTAAACCTTCGTGAGTTGTTGGATGACCTTGTAATCTAGAATCTAACAATCTAAAAGTTGCCAACTCAGATACAGGAAAAAAGCCACTATGAGCTAATACACTGTAAAAAACAGGAGAGATATGTCCGTTTGAAAGAAAGAAAACGTCTTCATTGTTTCCATCCATTGTAAAATCAGTAGAATAATCCATTACTTCTTGGTATAAACAAGTAATAAACTCTGCACATCCTAAAGAACCTCCAGGATGACCAGAATTTACTTTATGCACCATTCTTAAAATATCTCTACGAACTTGTTGAGTAAAATCTTGTAATTGTTGTGTTGTTGGCATTCTGTTGTTTTTGTTTTAGCAAAAGTAATTTTTTTTAATACAATAGGCAAAATAAAAACGATAGTAAAAAATGCTTATTTTACAAATTTCTAATGAAAAATTATCATTTCAAATAAATTAGATTCTTCTTTTTCAAAATTTTCTTAATTGTTACTCTTAAAAAAGATCTAAATATGATTTTTTATAAATTTTATATTGCTAAATTATTTAGACTAAATTTTAGAATCTTTAATATAAATCTATTTGAAAAAAGTATTTTCGTCCAGAAAAGAAAAAAACCCTAGAATTGAAAGTAAAACCTATTATCACGTTTATAACATTATTATTAATCGCTTTAAACTTAAACTCTCAGACAAATGATTCTATAAATACTTATAGTTTTGATAAATTATCTGACAAGTATTATGAATATAAATTTATAGATTCAACTAAAGCTAAAGAGTATGCTTATTTATTTTTCAATAAAGCTATTAAAGAAAAAGATACTTTAAAAGCTATTGATGGAAAATATTATATAAGTGAAATTTCTAAAAACGATTCAATCTATATTAATTATATAGATTCAATAATTGAAAAAACAAAATTAAAACCTAATAAGAATTTCCCAACATTTGCCTATTTGGAAAAAAGTAATTATTTTCTGAATAATGAAATAAATAATGAATCATTAAAAAACTTACTGTTATCTCTTAAATACTCAAAGTTAATTAAAAACGATAGTCTAAAATATATCATAAAAAACAGATTAGCATTACTAAAAGCCCAAAGTAAAAAACATCTTGAAACAAAAAAACTATTATTAGAATGTCTAAAATATTATGAGAAAAAACCTGAAAAAATAGAGGAAAACAATTACTTTTCTATATTAATAAGTCTCTCAACAACATACTCTACATTAAAAAAAAGTGATTCAAGCATAGTTTATTTAAAAAAGGCTTTAACTTTTTCTCGTAAAATAAAAAGCGAAATGATGATTGGTTATTGTTACTATAGGCAAGGCGCAATAAACTATAACTTAAAAAATTATCAAAAATCTATAATTAACTGTAAAAAGTCAATTCCATACCTTATCATGGACGAAAATTATAGAATTATTTTTATTGCATATAGTTTTATTGCCAAAGCACATTCTAAGTTACATGACAAAGAAAATGCTTTTAAATATAATTTGATTATTGATTCTTTGTTCCAAAAAAGAGTTATACCAAATGAGACAATTCTAAATAGCTATAAATATCTAGCCAACCATTACAAAGAAAAAAAAGATTTAAAAAATCAATTAAAATATATAGAGAAATACTTAAAAGTAGATAGTGTATTAAATAAGAGAGACAATAACTTAACAAAAACCTTTTCTAAAGAATATGATACACCAAAATTTATTGCTGAAAAAGAAATAATTATATCTAAACTTAAAAAAAACATATCTAGTCATAAAAATACTAAAGCTTACCTAATCTCTTTTTTAAGTTTTATTCTTTTGCTTTTTTTGTTTCAATACTACAAAACAAAAAAACAAAGAAATAAGTTTGAAGAACTAGTTTCTAAATTAAAAAGCAAAAAAACTAAAATTTCTTTAGTTGAAATTAATTCTAAAAAAACACAAACTAATATTCCTGAAGATGTAGTTAACGAAGTATTAGAAAAATTAATTTTGTTTGAAAACAATCCAAAAAGCTTTACAAATAATAAAATTACGTTGGCACTATTAGCAACACAATTTGGTACAAATACAAATTATTTATCTAAGATTATTAATCAGCAAAAAGGAAGTAATTTTACTACTTATTTAAATAAGTTAAGAGTAAATTATACTTTAATTCTGTTACAAGAAAACGAAATAATTAGAAAGTATAACATTGCTGCAATTGCAAAAGAAGTTGGTTTTAACAGTTCAGAATCATTTTCAAAAGCATTTTTTAGAGAAACCCAATTAAATCCTTCTTATTACATTAAGGAATTAACAAAAATTGAAAAAAAATAAGTTACTATCTTACTTTTTATTTGAAGATTAATGAAAGTAAAAGAAGGGTTAGGTAATTTCTTTTTCACGTTAATTTTCCCAAAGTATTATCTACGATAATTATTAAACCCTTCTTTGTTTACTTTGCTTGGTAAATGTATTTTTAAAATGCGGATTATTAAAACTTAACAAGTCTGAATTCATGAATTAAGACCTACTAGGTATAAACGGGAAGGCTAAACAGCTGATAGTTAAAAACTAAGAAATTCTAAAAAATAATTAGAAATAAGTAATAAAAAAAGTATTTTCGTCTCGAAAAGAAAAAAAGTAACTAAAATTGAAAAACATCTTCATTATTACGCAAGTAATATTACTAATTACATCTATAAATTTAATCAGTCAGAATAAAGATTCTATTAACTCGTATAGTTTTGATAAACTTACAGATAAATATTACGAATATAAATTTACTGATTCTTTAAAAGCTAAAAAATATGTTGATTTATATATTGAGAAAGCTGATAAAAATAATGATACGTTAGAACTTATGGATGGTCATTTACTATTAAGTGATATTAAAGACAATAAATATATCTATTTAAATTACTTAGATAGCTTAATTAAAATAACAACTAAAAAGCCAAATAAGAAATTTCCTGCTATTATTTATCTCAAAAAAGGGTTTAGTTGCCTAATTTATGGAATGAATGATGAGTCATTAATTAATTATATTTCTGCTGTAAATTATAGTACACTTTATAAAAATGATAGTGTTAAATATGTTGCTAAATCTCATATAGGTTTACTAAATGTGAAAAATAATAATTACACAGAAGCAAAAAAAAAATATTTAGAAGTTTACTCTAATTATAAATCAAATCCAGAACTAAGAGGAGTTGACAATTATTTTTCTCTTTTATTAAATTTGTCTAAAACTTACATCCGTGAAGGAAAATATGATTCAGCATACTATTATAACTATAAAGCACTGCAACTATCTCAAAAAGAAAATGATACAATAATGTATAATTTCAGTCTATATCGTAGAGGTGATATAGAATATAAACTTAAAAAATATCAAACAGCAATTAATACTATTAAAAAGTCAATACCAAGTATTTTATCTGATGAAAACTATGGTACGTTAACTGAGTCGTATAATTATATAGCAAAATCTTATTCAAAACTTAATCAAAAAACTAATAGTATTAAGTATTATCTATTAATCGACTCATTATATCAAAAGACAAATCTAGCTGATAAATCTCAAAAGGATAGCTACAAATATTTATCAAATCATTATAAAGAAAGAAAAGACATTAATAATCAATTAAAATATATAAACAAATATTTAAAGGTTGATAGTATTTTAAATATTAGAAGTAAAAATTTGGCAAAAACTTTTTCTGAAGAATACGATAGACCAAAATTAATTGCAGAAAAAGAAGCAATTATAGCTAACCTTAAAAAAGAAGCTATTCTATATAAGAGTTCAAAATTTTATTTATTCTTATTTTTAATAATAATTTCAGTTTTATTTTTTTACCAATATTATAAAAGAACCATTCAAAAAAAGAAATTTGATGAATTAGCACTTAAATTAAAAAATAAAAAAAATATTACTCCTTCATTAAAAACTGATAATAAATATAAAAAGAACACTATTGCTGAGGATATTGTAAATGAAATTTTAGAAAAACTAGATTCTTTTGAGAAAAAGCCAGATAACTTTACAAATAACAAACTTACCTTGAGTTTGCTAGCTAAGGAATTAGAAACAAATTCTAATTATCTTTCTAAGGTTATCAATCAGAAAAAAGGTTATAATTTTTCTACTTATTTACGAAAATTGAGAATTGATTATGCGCTAGATTTATTAGAAAAAAGTGCTTCTATTCGTAAATTTAGTATTGAAGCAATTGCTAAAGAAGTTGGTTTTAAAAATTCTGAATCTTTTTCTAAAGCTTTCCATAAAGAAACAAAGCTAAACCCTTCATATTATATTAAACAGTTAGAAAAAAACAAAGTAGCTTAAGTTTTTTGTTTCTTTTTCTTGGCAGCAGGAAACAAAACATTATTTAAAATTAAACGATAACCTGGTGAAGTTGGGTGTAAATCTAATTCTGTTTTTGGGTCACCTACTCTATGGGTATAATCTTCTGGATCATGACCTCCATAAAAGGTAAACATTCCTTTTCCTTTTGTTCCATGAATATAACGTGCTTCTCTATTTGTTCTGTTTTCACCTAAAACCAACACATTACTTTTAACTGTATTTCTATCAAAAGAAGTAGTTTGCCCCATAAAACCTTTTACTAACGTGGTATGATTTTGAGTTAACATTGTTGGAACAGGGTCCCATTTTGCAGAAAACTCTACCAACGAAAAATAATCTGATGTTTTTGGTATTTTACGCTTTCTTGTCATATCTATAGAAGAAAACTCATACGTAGTTGGATTTTTAATTAGTTGAAAGTTTTTGAATGCAAATGTTTTATTAAAGTTTATTAGAGATTGGTAATTGAGTGTAGAAGCATCACCATCAAACATTGCTTCTGCAATATCTACACCTTCTGCAGAAAGAGCAATATCAAAACTATCTGTTGCAGAACACATAGCAAACATAAAACCACCTCCAACAACATAATCTCTAATTTTTTTTGCTACGGCTAACTTCTCTTCAGATACTTTAGAAAAACCCAATTCTGTAGCTAATTTTTCTGCTCTTTGCTTGCCTTCTATATACCAAGGCGTTGTTCTAAAAGAACCATAAAAACGCCCATATTGACCAGTAAAATCTTCATGATGCAAGTGCAACCATTCATAAATTAATAATTTATCTTCTAAAACTTCTTTATCGTAAATTACGTCAAAAGGTATTTCTGCATAAGTTAACACCATAGTTACAGCATCATCCCAAGGCATTTTATCTTTAGGTGAATACACAGCTATTTTTGGAGCTTTTTCTAATGTAACAGCATCTTTATTTGATGATGGAGCAGCAATTTCTTCTAATATTATTTGAGATTTGGCATCTGAAATAATTTGATAAGAAACACCTCTAATTTTACATTCGTTTTCTACAATTTTATTGTTTTCAATTAAAAAAGCACCTCCATCATAATTTAATAACCATTTAGATTTTAAACCCGCTTCTAAAGAAAAATAAACAATTCCGTAAGCTTTTAGATGATTTTTCTGATTATCATTACTCATTGGAACATAAATAAATGAAGCCAAAACAGCGTTTGAAATGAACAGAAAAATTAATAATATTAGTAGTTTTTTCATAATTGAATATTATCCTAATACGATTGGTCTTTCATTTGTTGGGTTTGAAATAGAAACTTCTTCAATTTCTTTTTCATATGTTTTAAAAAAAAGCACTGTTCTTTCTTTAATTTTTTCAATGAAATTTTCTAAGTTTTTGGATGATACAATAGTAATAACGTTTGAATTCCCTTCACTGAAAACCTTAGTATTTAATATTGAAGAATTATCGACTTCAATTAATTTTAACTCATTTTCTATATCCAGAAATGATTCATAAAGAATTCCTTCAATAATTATTAAAGGTATGTATATGTTACAAGCTCTAACAGAAGTTGATTCATTAAATTTTTCTGTTAAATATTTACAAGCTTTTAAAAGTGATGTTGTTGATGAGTAAGCTAAATCCTTAGATTCTTTTAATGATGTGACTAAATTAAAACCTGAATTTAGTAAATTTGGAAACAATAATTCAAATTTATTATTTTTTAAAGCATTTGTTTTTTTGAATAAAATTTCAGCATTTCTTGTTGCAAAGGGTTTATACCTCTCAAGTTGTTGGTTATGTAAATTATCATTTTTAAAAACTACCCATGGTTTATCTGTTGATTTTTTACATTCTATTACAAAAGTAAAGTTGAACCAAACTTTATTGACTTCTACATTTGAATAGGATATAACATCTAATTCTCTTAATTTCCCTGTATCTTCATCCTTATAGAGAACAGATTGTGATACTTTAAAATTCGATTTTTTAAATAAATTGGCAACTTTCATTTCAAATGGGTAACCATTTTTAAGTATCCATTTTTTTACTTTATTTTCTAATTCATTCATTTACTAAAAATAGTAAATTAAAATGGAATATCTGTATCATCTCCAAAAGCATCTTTCGGGTCAATTCCTCCTTCACCTGCAAATGGATCTTCTGGGAAATCGGCATTCATAGAAGATTGAAATTCTGAACTAAAACCTTCTTCTAAATCAGAGAATTTTGCTAAATGTCCTGTAAATTTTAATCGAATATTATCTAAACCACCATTTCTATGTTTTGCAACAATAAATTCTCCTTGTCCTTCACATGGTGTATGCTCATCATCATCCCATTCTGTCATTCCATAATATTCTGGACGGAAAATAAAAGATACAATATCTGCATCTTGTTCAATTGCTCCAGATTCACGTAAATCTGATAGTAAAGGTCTCTTACTTCCTCCACGCGTTTCTACAGCCCTAGATAATTGTGAAAGTGCAATTACTGGCACTTCTAATTCTTTTGCTAAGGCTTTTAAGTTTCTAGAAATCATAGAGATTTCTTGTTCACGGTTTCCACCTGCTTTTCCTCCTGCCGTCATTAATTGTAAATAATCAATTACAATAATTCTAACATTGTGTTGCGATACCAATCTTCTTGCTTTTGCACGTAAATCGAAAACAGAAAGCGATGGTGTGTCATCAATAAAAATAGGCGCATCAGAAAGTCTTTTAACTTTTACATTTAATTGCTCCCATTCATGTGGCTCTAAATTTCCTTTTCTTAATTTCTCTGAAGTTAAGCCAGTTTCCGAAGAAATCATACGTGTAATTAACTGTACAGAAGACATCTCTAGAGAAAATACTGCAACACCATGACCAAAATCGATTGCCATATTTTTTGCCATAGAAATTACAAATGCTGTTTTTCCCATACCAGGACGTGCAGCAATAATTACTAAATCTGATGGTTGCCAACCAGAAGTTAACGCATCTAATTTGGTAAAACCTGTTTGTAAACCAGACATTCCTTCCTGGTTTCCAATTTCTTGAATCTTAGCCAATGCTTGTTTTACAAGAGAACCTGCAGCTTCAGAACTTTTCTTTAAATTTCCTTGTGTAACTTCAAATAACTTTGCTTCTGCATCATCTAATAATTCGAAAACATCTGTACTTTCATCATACGCATTTTCTATAATTTCACTAGAAATAGAGATTAATTTACGTTGAATATATTTTTGAAGTATAATTCTTGCATGAAACTCTATATGGGCAGATGAAGCCACTTTTTGAGTTAAACGAATTAGATATAAATCTCCTCCAATAAAATCTAATTTTCCATTCTTTTTTAAAAGATTAGAAACGGTTAATAAATCAATAGGTTCAGAATTTTGAAACAACTCATAAATTGTTTCGTAAATATCTTGATGTTTTTGATCGTAAAAAGCATCTGCACTTAAAACATCAATTACATCATCAATTCCTTTCTTATCAATCATCATTGCACCTAAAACAGCTTCTTCTAGTTCTACTGCTTGTGGCGGAATTTTACCTTTTTCTAAACTAATAAGTTTGCTCTTATCAGATCTTTTACTTGGGAATGAATTCGTTTTTTCCATGACTGCAAATGTACTTTTTTACTTTGTTAGATGTTTCTAAAATTGAACTTAAATTTGTGAACATTTATTGTAAACTAAATTGTTATTATCTTGTTAATAACCAGCCAACTTCTAATTTAATTTGGTATTTTTATCGAAATGAAAATAAAAAAAAGACATCTATTTCTAACAATTATGTTGCCTATACAAGTCTTGTTAGTCCAACTAGCAGCTAACAATTCTGCTTTTATAGAAAGTTATTATTCTAACGGAATTTATCCTATAATTTCTTCCTTTCTAAGAATAGCTTTAGGTTGGCTTCCTTTTTCTTTTGGAGATTTATTAATAGCTTTCCTCCTCTTTATTTTTATTCGATTTATTTATAGGTTATTAAAAACGAGGTTTCAAAACTTTGTTCCAAAAATAATTCATTTTACAGCTATTTTATCAATTATATATTTTTGTTTTTATATGTTTTGGGGGTTAAATTACTACAGAGAACCTTTAGCTAAAAACTTAGATTATCAACAAAAAAAATACACTACAGCACAACTTAAAAAAGTAACTGAAGAAATTATAGAAAAATTGAATTATTATCAATTTAAAATCACAAAAAACGATACTTTAAAAGTTGAAAACCTTTATAGCGAAAAGGAAATGTATAAAATGGCTGTTTCTGGTTACACTAATTTAGAAACAGATTTTCCTCAATTAAAATATAAATACAGGTCTGTAAAAAGTTCTTTAATGAGTTTATTACAGACCTATAACGGTACAGCTGGTTATTTAAACCCTTTAACTGGCGAAGCGCAAGTAAATGATAAAATTCCTAAAACAGGCTACCCAACCACTGTTTGTCATGAAATGGCACATCAAATTGGTTTTGCTGCAGAAAACGAAGCTAATTTTATTGGTTTTTTAGCGGCAAATTATAATAACGACATTTATTTTAAGTATGCGAGTTACAGAATGGCTTTTGGGTATTGTATTTCTGAATTAAGAAAGCGTGATAGTAAAGTTTCTAAAGAACTTTGGAAATCTGTACATAAAGGAATTGGAAAAGATTTTAATGCTAGTTATAATTTTTGGCAAGAGTATAAAAACCCATTTGAACCAATTGTTAAAAAAGGTTACAACGCTTATTTAAAAGCAAACAAACAAGATAAAGGAATTGAATCTTATAATTACGTGGTAGATTTATTGATTACTTATTTTGAAACTTCAAAGAAAATTTAGTTTTCTTAAAATTTTGTTAAAGAAATGTATTTTAACATTTTACAAATTGCTTCTAATTAAATTTATGCAATTAATTCAAATAACTATATTAAACTTTATGAGAAAATTACTATTCTTACTCTTTTTCTTGTCGCTATCTGTTACTTATGCGCAAGATTATTTTCCTACGGATGCTGGAGTAAAAACAACAGACAACACATTAGTTGCGTTTACCAATGCAACCATTTATGTGACACCAGAAAAGGTGATTAAAAAAGGAACTTTACTAATAGAAAATGGTAAAGTAATTAACGTTGGTAAATCTGTTAGCATTCCTAAAGGTGCTAAAGTTGTAGACCTTTCTGGAAAAACAATTTATCCTTCATTTATAGATTTATATTCAGATTTTGGAATTAAAAAACCAAACAGAGCTGCAAGAGGTTTTAGAAGTACACAATATACTGCTTCTAGAGAAGGCTATTACTGGAATGATCATGTAAGACCAGATGTAAACCCAATTAAAGATTTTTCTTTTGATTCTAAAAAAGCAAAAGATTTAATTAATGCTGGTTTTGGTGTTGTTAATACACACATGCAAGATGGTATAATTCGTGGTAACGGTTTATTAATTGCTTTAAACCCAAACTCTTCAGATGCATATAGAATTTTAGATACAAAATCTGCTCAATATTTATCTTTTTCTAAAAGTGCTACTTCTAGACAAGCGTATCCTGGTTCTAGAATGGGTGCAATGGCTTTATTACGTCAGGTTTATAATGATGCTTCTTGGTACGCTAATGGAAACATGAAAAATAAAGATTTAGCTTTAGAAGCTTTAAATAGTAATAAAAATTTAGTCCAAATTTTTGAAACTGGAAATTTATTAGATGCTTTAAGAGCAGATAAAGTTGGTGATGAATTTGGTATTCAATATACAATTGTTGGTTCTGGTGACGAATTTGAAAGAATTGCAGACATTAAAGGTACCAACGCAAACTTTATTATTCCTATTAACTTTAGTAATGCTTATGATGTTTCTAATCCTTTATTAGCACAACAAATATCTTTAAGAGATATGCGTAAATGGAATCAAGAACCTTCTAACTTAAAAGTATTAACAGAAAACGGAGTTAATTTTGCATTAACTACACGTTCTTTAAAATCTGTAAAATCTTTTCATAAAAATTTACAGAAAGCTATTAAATACGGTTTTAATGCAGAAAAAGCCTTAGCTGCTTTAACTACAATTCCTGCTTCAATTATTGGAAACAATACAATTGGAAATTTAAATACAGGTAGTTACGCTAACTTTATTGTTACTTCTGGTGATGTTTTTGATGCTAAAACCACAATTTACGAAAACTGGGTGCAAGGAGACAAAAATGTTGTTAATGACATGTCTATAAAAAGTCTTGAAGGAAATTACATGTTAACTGTAAATAATAAAAATTACGATTTAACTATTTCTGGTAAAGGAGCAAAACAAACAGGAACTATTAAAATGGGTGATAAAAAAATAAAATCTAAATTTTCTTTTAAAGATGATTGGGTTTCTATTACCTTAAATGAAGATAGTGGCTATACAAGAATGATGGGTAAAATCATTAATACTGCCAATGTAATGCAAGGTACAGCTTTTGATACTCAAGGAAATGAAACTTCTTGGTCTGCTAGCAAAAAAGTAAAAAAAGATAGCAAGAAAAAAGGTGATAAGAAAAAGAAAGAAGATGCAATTGTAGTGCTTCCTGTAAGTTACCCTAATCTTGGTTTTGGAAATTATAAATTACCAGAAACTGAAACTATTTTAATTAAAAATGTTACAGTTTGGACAAGTGAAGATGCTGGAATTTTAGAAAATACCGATGTTCTTTTAAAGGATGGTAAAATAGCTAAAATAGGTAAAAACTTAAGCGCAAGAAGAGCTAAAGAAATAGATGGTACTGGAAAGCATTTAACTGCAGGTATAGTAGATGAACATTCTCATATTGCTGCTTCTGCAGTTAATGAAGGTGCACAAAATTCTTCTGCTGAAGTTACAATGGAAGATGTTATAGACCCTAATGATATTAATATTTACAGAAATCTTTCTGGAGGAACAACTTCTTCACAAATATTACATGGTTCTGCAAACCCAATTGGTGGGCGTTCTGCGATTATTAAATTAAAATGGGGAGAAAATGCAGCAAACATGATTTATGACAATTCTCCTAAATTTATAAAATTTGCTTTAGGTGAAAATGTAAAACAATCTAGAAGTTCTAACGGAACACGTTTTCCACAAACAAGAATGGGTGTAGAACAAATGTTTACAGATTATTTTACAAGAGCTAGAGAATATGAAACTTTAAAGAAAAGTGGTAAGCCTTATAGAAAAGACGATGAAATGGAAACATTAGTTGAAATTTTAAACGGAGAACGTTTTATTTCTTGTCACTCATATGTACAATCAGAAATAAATATGTTAATGAAAGTTGCAGAAAAATTCAATTTTAAAATTAACACGTTTACTCACATTTTAGAAGGTTATAAAGTTGCAGATAAAATGGCAGAACATGGTGTTGGAGGTTCTACTTTCTCAGATTGGTGGGCTTATAAATATGAAGTTAATGATGCAATACCTTACAATGCTGCAATTATGCACAATGCTGGTGTTACAGTAGCCATAAACTCAGATGATAGAGAAATGTCTAGACGTTTAAACCAAGAAGCAGCAAAAACCATGAAATATGGTGGTATGTCTGAATTAGATGCTTGGAAAACAGTAACTATTAACCCTGCTAAATTATTACATATAGATGATAAAGTTGGTAGTATTAAAGAAGGTAAAGATGCAGATGTAGTTCTTTGGAGTCATCACCCAATGTCTATTTATACAAAAGCAGAAAAAACAATTGTAGATGGTAGAATTTTCTTTGACAGAGCAGAAGATATTAAAAAACGTGAAGCTATTAAGCAAGAAAAGAGCAAGTTGATTAATATGATGTTAAATGAAAAAATGAATGGTGGAAAAACAAAAGTTCCAATGAAAAGAGGAGATAGAAACTTTCACTGTGATACTTTAGAAGAACTTTAAAACTAGAAAAAATGAAAAAAATATTATATAGTTTGCTATTTTTCTTCTTAGTAGGAAATAGTATCGCACAACAAACACCAGCAGACAAACAAACTACTGCTTTTTCTATTGAAGGTGCCACAGCACATTTAGGTAATGGAAAAGTAATAGAAAACTCATTAGTAATGTTTAATGATGGTAAAATTACATTTGTTGGTAGTGCAATGATGAAAATTGCAAGACAAGGAACTGTAATAAATGCCAAAGGAAAACATGTTTACCCAGGTTTTATAGCTGCAAATGCTACTTTAGGTTTGGTAGAAATAGACGCTGTAAAAGCAAGTGACGATGAGAGAGAAATGGGTATAATGAACCCACACATTAGAAGTTTAATAGCATACAACGCAGAAAGTAAAATTGTAGAATCTATGAGGCCTAATGGTGTTTTAATGGCACAGATAACACCTAGAGGTGGTACACTTTCTGGAACTTCATCTATAGTACAATTAGATGCTTGGAACTGGGAAGATGCATCAATAAAAACAGATGATGGTATTCATATGAACTGGCCTTCTAGTTTTACTTCTGGTAGATGGTGGTTAGGAGAAGATCCTGCTTTAAAACCAGACACAAAATATGCTGGAAGAATAGATGAAATTAAAAACTACTTACTAGATGCTAAAAATTATTTAGCTGGTAATAAAAAGAAAACTCATTTGCCATACCAAGCAACAGAGGGGTTATTTAATGGTTCTAAAAAACTTTATATTCATGTAAGTGGACAAAAAGAAATTACAGATGCTATAACAATTGCAAAAGATTTAGGAATAAATAATATTACTATTGTTGAAGGTGAACATGCTGATAAAGTTGCTGATTTATTACTTAAAAATAATGTTTCTGTAATATTAGAAAGACCTCATAGAAATCCTAATAGTGAAGATGATTCTTATGACTCAACTTACACAATAGCTAAAAAATTAATAGACAAAGGTATTGTTGTTAGTATTGGTATGAAAGGACAAATGGAACGTATGAACACAAGAAACCTTCCTTTTTATGCTGGTACATTTGCTGCTTTTGGCTTAGACAAAGAAAAAGCGGTTGAATTAATAACATTAAATGCAGCTAAAATTTTAGGAATAGATTCTTTTACAGGTTCTTTAGAAGTAGGTAAAGATGCTACTTTATTTATTTCTGAAGGAGATGCTTTAGAAATGAGAGGTAATATTTTAACAAATGCTTTTATTCAAGGTAGAACAATTAGTTTAGAAACACACCAAACAAAACTTTGGAAACGTTACGCTAATAAGTACAAAACAAAGTAATTGTTTTTTTTACAAATACTAAAAAGGCTCGCTATTAGCGAGCCTTTTTCTATTAAAAACAGTTAACAAAAATAAAACTTAGCTTATAAATTTCTTTTTCTTAGCAATTAAAGTGAAGAAAATGTTTAACAAAAAAAGCACTAATTTTATTATGTTTACAAATATTGTACTTATTCTCTACTTTTACAATACCTATATTTAGGTATATTTGCCTCGATGAAAGAAATTACAAGCATTCACAATTCTTATATTAAAGACCTTTTAAAACTGCAAGATAAATCTCGCGAGCGTAAAAAAACAGGTCTTTTTATTATTGAAGGAAAAAGAGAAATATCTTTAGCAATAACGGCTAAATATACTTTTGATACCGTTTTATTTTTAGAAGAACTTATTTCTGAACAAGATATTTTACATCTTTTTAATGAAAACATTCATAGAATTAAAATATCTAAAGAAGTATATCAAAAATTGGCATATAGAGATTCTACAGAAGGAATAATTGCTGTTACAAAAGCAAGAAACTTTTCTTTAGAAAATATTAATTTTGAAACTAAAAACCCTTTAATACTAGTTGCAGAAAGCGTTGAAAAACCAGGAAATATTGGTGCTATTTTAAGAACTGCAGATGCTGCAAATGTAGATGCTGTTTTTATAGCAAATCCTAAAAGCGATTTGTATAATTCTAACATTATACGTTCTAGCGTTGGGTGTATATTTACAAATCAAATTGCAGTTGGTACTTCCGAAGAAATTATAGATTTTCTACTAAAAAACAATATTAAAATTTTTGCAACAACTCTTCAAAATTCTAACGAATATCATAAAGAAAAATATACAGAAGCATCTGCCATTGTTGTTGGTACAGAAGCTACAGGTTTAACAGAGGTTTTTAGAGAAAAAGCAACGCAAAACATAAATATACCAATGCAGGGTATTATAGATTCTATGAACGTTTCTGTGGCTGCTGCCATTGTTTTATTTGAAGCTAAAAGACAAAGAGGGTTTTAATTTTCGAGTAATAATATTTAAGTTTATACATGGCACCTTCTACTCTATTCAATATTTTAATTTCAATTTTAGTAATTAGTTTTATTTTTGATAAAATACTAGATACCTTAAATGCAAAACATTTTAATGATGAAATTCCTTCAGAATTAAAAGACGTTTATGATATAAATGAATACAAGAAATCTCAAGAATATAAAAAGATAAATAGTAACTTTTCTAATATAACCTCTAGTTTTTCTTTTATTCTAACGTTAATTTTCTTTTTTGCAGATGGATTTAAATATGTAGATAATATTGCAAGAAGTTTTACTAACAATTCCATTTTAGTTGCTTTAATTTTCTTCGGAATAATAATGTTAGGTTCAGATATTTTAACAACTCCTTTTTCCTATTACAAAACATTTGTTATCGAAGAAAAATTTGGTTTTAATAAATCTACAAGAAAAATATTTTGGTTAGATAAATTAAAAGGTTGGTTAATGTCTGTCTTTATTGGTGGAGGAATTTTAGCAATTATTATATTATTTTATGAAAAAGCTGGAGAAAACTTTTGGATTTACACATGGGTTTTAGTTGCTATTTTTTCTCTTTTTATGAATATGTTTTACGCAAAATTAATTGTGCCTTTATTTAATAAACAAACTCCGTTAGAAGAAGGAGAATTAAAGTTTGCAATAGAAAAATACGCTGCAACAGTTGGTTTTAAATTAAATAATATTTTTGTTATAGATGGCTCTAAACGTTCTACCAAAGCAAATGCATATTTTTCTGGCTTTGGTTCACAAAAAAGAATTACACTTTATGATACTTTAATAAACGATTTAGAGACCGATGAAATTGTAGCAGTTTTAGCGCATGAAGTTGGTCATTACAAAAGAAAACACATTATCTTTAATCTAGTAACCTCTATTCTGTTAACTGGCTTTACTTTATTTATTTTATCGTTATTTATAAATTCTCCATTATTTTCTGAAGCTCTAGGTGTTGCAACACCAAGTTTTCATATTGGTTTAATTGCATTTGGAATTTTATATTCACCTATTTCAGAAATAACAGGTTTATTTATGAATTATGTGTCTAGAAAATTTGAATATCAAGCAGACAATTTTGCCAAAAAAACCTTTGCTGCAAAACCTTTAATTACTTCACTTAAAAAGCTATCTAAAAATAGTTTAAGCAATTTAACACCACATTCTGCATATGTTTTTATGCATTATTCTCATCCTACATTATTAGAAAGAGTTAAAAATTTAGATTCTTAAATGCTTGTTTGTTAAAATTCTTATTATTAAATTCACTTTAGATTATCAACTAAATGTAATTTATGCAATACACAGCAACGATAGAAGAGGAAAATAAGGAAATTGCAAACAGATACAAAGATTTACTTAAAGGTACTTATGAGATTTTATCCGAAGAAGATAAAAAATTAATAAGAAAGGCTTTTGAAGTTGCTGTAGATGCACATTCAGAACAAAGAAGAAAAACAGGCGAACCTTATATATTTCATCCCATTGCTGTTGCAAAAATTGTTGCAATGGAAATTGGTTTGGGTGCAACTTCTATAGCTGCAGCACTTTTGCATGATGTTGTAGAAGATACAGAATATACTTTAGATGATATGGAGCAATTGTTTGGAGAAACAATTGCAAGAATTGTAAACGGACTTACAAAAATATCTCGTCTTAATAAAGAACAAGACGCTTCTATACAAGCAGAAAACTTTAGAAAAATGCTTTTAACATTAAATGATGATGTTAGAGTTATTTTAATAAAAATTGCAGATAGGTTGCACAATATGCAAACTATGGATGCAATGCCAGCTCATAAACAAGTAAAAATAGCTTCAGAAACCTTATACATTTATGCTCCTTTAGCCCATAGATTAGGTTTGTATAATATAAAAACTGAATTAGAAGATTTAGGTTTAAAATATACAGAACCAGAAGTTTTTAAAGACATTGTTACAAAAATTAAAGAAAGTAAAGAAGAGCAACAAAGGTATTTAGAAACATTTGCAGAGACTTTAAAAAAGGGTTTAGACAAAGAAAACTTTACTTATGAAATAAAAGGGCGTTTTAAATCTATTTACTCTATTCGTAGAAAAATGCGTAAGCAAAATGTAACTTTTGAAGAAGTATACGATAAATATGCAATTAGAATAATATATACACCTACTTCTGGTGATGATAAATTTGATGCTTGGAAAATTTATACCATTGTAACAGATTATTTTAAACCCAACCCAACTAGGTTAAGAGATTGGATTTCGCAACCAAAAACAACAGGTTATGAAGCTTTACATATTACTGTTGTAGGGCCAGATGCACAATGGGTAGAAGTTCAAATTCGTTCTAGTAGAATGAACGAAATTGCAGAAAAAGGCTATGCTGCACACTTTAAATACAAACAAGGTAATACAAATGAAAGTGGTTTAGAAACTTGGTTAAATAAATTAAAAGAATCTTTAGAAAATCAAAGTTTAAATGCTGTAGATTTTGTTGAAGAATTTAAATTGAATTTGTATGCTAAAGAAATTTATGTTTTTACACCAAAAGGAGAATTAAAATCGTTACCAAAAGATGCTTCTGCCTTAGACTTTGCATTTACTATACATACAGATGTTGGTTTAAAATGTAGAGGAGCAAAAGTAAATGGTAAATTGGTACCTTTAAGTCATAAATTAAAAAGTGGAGATCAAATAGAAGTAATTACAACCACCAATAATAAACCAAATGCAAGATGGTTAGATTTTGTAATTACAGCAAGAGCAAAAACTAAAATTAGAGCCGCTTTAAAAGATGAAGAAAAGAAAATAGCAGAAGAAGGAAAAGCTATTTTAATGAGAAAATTACGTCATTTAAAAATACCTTTTAATGAAAGAACAGTAAACGAACTTGTAAATTTCTTTAATATTAGAACAAGTTTCGATTTGTTTTTTAGAGTTGGTAATGGCGCTATAGACAACCCTAAATTAAAAGCTTACGTTGCACAAAGAAATAGTACAATTTTAAACTTCTTTAAAACTAAATTAAGAAGATCTCCTTCTAATAATAAAGAAATTGTAGAAACAGAAGAAACAACAAGTAAATATGATGCTTTAGTTTTTGGTAGAGAAGAAGAAAAACTAGATTACAAGCTATCTAAATGCTGTAATCCTATTCCTGGAGACAATGTTTTTGGGTTTTTAACTATTAATGAAGGTATAAAAGTTCATAAAAAAAATTGTCCTAATGCAATTTCTTTACAGTCTAATTATGCTTACAGAATTATGCAAGCAAAGTGGATAGACTCTACAAAACAAGACTTTAAAGTAATTCTGCATATTAGTGGTGTAGATAATAGAGGTATAATTAACGATCTTACTAGAATTATTTCTAGTAACATGGGTGTTTTTATTAACAGTATAAATATTGCTGGTAACGAAGGTATTTTTGATGGTAAAATTAGCCTTAGCGTTAAGAATAGCGGGCAATTAAACAAATTAATGAAAAGTATTCAAAAGGTAGAAGGTGTTAAAAAAGTAGATCGTGTTAATAGTTTATAAATATCATATTCAAAAAGAAGTAATTTATTCAGAAATAACTGTAAATTTGCTTTTTCGTAAAATTTTAAGATAATGAGTAATTCTCTTGAAAATCAAGAAGTAGTAAAAAAAGTATTTACAGCATATTTAGAAGAAAATAAGCACAGGAAAACTCCTGAGCGTTACGCTATTCTACAAGAAATTTATGATGCTGATGAACATTTTGATATAGAATCTCTCTATATTAAGATGAAAAACAAGAACTATAGAGTTAGTAGAGCAACCTTATATAACACTATAGAAATTCTCTTAAATTGTGGTTTGGTAAGAAAACACCAATTTGATGGGCAATCTATGGCCCGTTATGAGAAAAGTTACTTCGATAAAAACCACGATCATGTAATATTTACAGATTCTGGTGAAGTAAAAGAATTTTGTGACCCTCGAATTCAAATTATCAAAAAAACTATTGAAGATATTTTTGATATAGACATTCAAAACCATTCTTTATACTTTTACGGAACAAAAAAGAAAGAATCTTAATTAACAATAGAACAACACAAACAACAAATTACACAACTAATGGCTGTAGATTTATTACTCGGATTACAATGGGGAGATGAAGGAAAAGGTAAAATTGTAGATGTTTTAACAACAAACTACGATATTATTGCACGTTTTCAAGGAGGTCCAAATGCAGGACATACTTTAATTTTTGACGGACACAAACACGTTTTACACACAATTCCTTCTGGAATATTTCATAAAACAGCATTAAATGTTGTAGGTAATGGTGTAGTTATAGATCCTGTTATCTTTAAAAAGGAATTAGAAAATTTAGACAAGCATAATATAGATTATACCTCTAAATTATTAATTTCTAGAAAAGCACATTTAATATTACCAACACATAGGTTATTAGATGCAGCTTCAGAAACTTCTAAAGGAAAAGCAAAAATTGGTTCTACATTAAAAGGAATTGGCCCAACTTATATGGACAAGACTGGTAGAAACGGAATGCGTGTTGGAGATTTAGAATTAGAAAACTGGAAAGAAAAATACCACGCTTTAACGGCTAAACATTTAGGAATGTTAGATTATTTTAACATTGAAATCGAATATGATTTAGACGAATTAGAAGCAGAATTTGATAGAGGAATTGCTAAATTAAGAACTTTACAATTTATAGATAGTGAAGAATTTTTAAACCAAGCTATTAAAGACAAAAAAACAATTTTAGCTGAAGGAGCACAAGGTTCTTTGTTAGATATTGATTTTGGTACATATCCTTTTGTAACTTCATCTAACACAACAGCAGCAGGTGCTTGTACAGGTTTAGGTGTTGCACCAAATAGAATTGGTGAAGTTTTTGGAATTTTTAAAGCTTACACAACTCGTGTTGGTTCTGGTCCTTTTCCTACAGAATTATTTGACAAAGATGGTGAAGAAATGGCTAGAGTTGGTCATGAATTTGGAGCAACAACTGGTAGACCAAGAAGATGTGGTTGGCTAGATTTAGTAGCTTTAAAATATGCTGTAGATGTAAATGGTGTTACACAACTAATGATGATGAAAGGTGATGTACTTTCTGGTTTTGATACCTTAAAAGTATGTACTTCTTACAATTATAAAGGCGAAAAAATTTCTCACTTACCATATAATATAGAGCCAGAAAATGTTTCTGTAAATTATTCTGAATTTAAAGGTTGGGATGAAGATTTAACTAAAATGACTTCTGCAGATCAGTTACCAAAGAACTTATTAGATTATGTTGCTTTTATTGAAAAAGAAACTGGAGTTCCTGTAACTATTGTTTCTGTTGGACCAGATAGAAAACAAACAATTAATAGATAATATTTTTATTAATTAAATTATAAAAAAGCCTCTTTTAGAATTCTAAAAGAGGCTTTTTAAATTAATATTTTTAAGTTAAAAATCTATTTTTTCCATTCAGCTAAAACTTCCATAGCAAAACTATTACATTGCTCTAACGTTTCATTAATATGTTCTAAGGTAGTTTTAGGATTAATTAAACACATTCTAATAACTATCTGATTTTGTAAAACTGTAGTTACTAAAAGGGCTTCTTTAGACGCAACTACTCTAGCAGAAATTTCTTGATTTAAAGTATCTATTTCTTTTTCAGTTAAATTTAGTCCTAAGGGATTGTATCTAAAATTAATAATTGCTAAAGTTGCTGGAGAAACAATTTCCCAGTTTTTACTTCCTCTTAAAATATCTTCTGTTTTATCTGCTAAGTCTATATTATAAGAAATTGCTTTTTTAAATGTTTCTAAACCATAAGTTTTTATAGACATGTAAAACTTTAAAGCTCTAAACCTTCTCGTTAATTGAATTCCGTAATCATAAAAATTAATTTCAGATTCATTTCCTTCAATATCTCTTAAATATTCTGGTTTTTCACTAAATGTATTGCTTAACCAAGATGCATCTTTCACTAACAAACAACCAATTTCATAAGGTTGAAAAAACCATTTATGAGGGTCTACAGTTAAAGAATCTGCACGTTCTATTCCTTGTAAAATTTTATTTCCTTTTTTTGATAAAATAGCAGCTGCACCATAAGCTCCATCTATATGAAACCAAAGATTTTCTTTTTCGCAAATATCTGCTAAAGTATCTAGTGGGTCTACAGTTCCTGTATTTGTAGTTCCTGCAGAAGCAATAATACAAAAAGGTTTTTTACCTTCTAGTTTATCTTTAGCAATTTCATTTTTAAGTTTATTAATACTAAATTTAAACTCTATATCTGTTGGTATTATTTTTACTTGCTCTTTTTTAAAACCTAAAACTCTAATTGCTTTTATGTTTGATGAATGTGCTTGATCTGACAAATAAATAACAGCATCAGAAAAATCATCGCCACATTTTACTTTTCTTGCAGTTGCTAAAGCTGTTAAATTTGCCATAGAACCACCACTTGTAAAAATTCCTCCACCTTTTGTTACAGGAAAGTTAAACATTTTTAACAACCAATTAAGCGTAACAATTTCTAATTCTGCTGCTGAAGGAGAAACTATCCATCCACCAGAAAAAATATTAAAACCAGTAGCTATAGAATCTGCCATTGTGCTAATAAAATTACTTGGTCCAGGAACAAAAGAAAATGCTTTTGGGTGACTTAAAATATTACTGTTTGGAATAACATTATCCATAACAAAATCTAAAACCTTATCTGCTGGCATTCCTTTTTCAGGAGCTTCTTGTAAGAAAATATTATCCATTTCTACTCTACTAGCACTAGAAACTGGTTTTTTACTTTCAACTTCGTCATAATGACTTACAATTAAATCTACAATCTTATAACCATAAGATTTCATTTCTTCTACAGATAAATCAAAAAAAGAATTCATTTTATTTATTTTTTTGCAAAATTACAAGATATAACACAGAAACAATAGAGAAATAGCATCTTATAATTAAAAATTGATTCTATTAAATTTCACTTTTCTTTAGTAATCAACCACAATCTTTTCAGTATTTTTGTGCAAAACAGTAACTTTTGAAAAATATATTAATATTTACTTTTCTTTTATTCAGTTTTTTAGGTTTTTCTCAATCTAAAAAAATGGTTTATACTTCTGAATTACAAGAAGTTGATGAGAAAAACTATCCTGGAGCAATTTTACTTATTGGAAATGTAAAAATGACTCATGAAGGTGCTGTACTTACTTGTAAGCAAGCTTTATTCTATCAAAAAGAAAATTTTTTTAAAGCACTACAAAACGTAGTTATAAAACAAGGAGATACAATTACACAAACTAGCGATTATCTAGATTATGATGCCAATTCTAAACAAGCATTGTCTTGGGGTAATGTAATTTTAAAAGATCCTGAAATGACTTTGACTACTGATACTTTGCAGTTCGATAGATTAAATCAAAAATTATACTACCAAAGTTTTGCTACCATAAAAGACCAAACAAATACTTTAAATAGTAAAAACGGAAATTATTATTTAGAAACTAAAAAGTTTACAGCTACAACAAAAGTAACGGTTGTAAATCCACAACACAACTTAGAATCTAATCATTTAGATTATTATACAAACTCTGGCTTAACATATTTATATGGGCCTTCAACAATTACAAATACACAAAACGAAAACAGAATTTATTCTGAACGAGGTTTCTACAATACAAAAACAGATGTTTCCTATTTTGTAAAAAACGCAAAACTTTTTTTAAAAGAAAGAACTATAGAAGGAGATAGTTTGTATTACGATAAAAAAAGAGGTTTTGCCTCTGCAACTAATAACATACAAGTTATAGATACCGTAAAAAACTTTGTAACAAGAGGTAATTATGCAGAAATATTTGAAGAAAAAGATTCGCTCTTTATCATTAAAAAAGCGGTTGCTATTTCTATAGTAGACAAAGATTCTACCTTTATTCATGGTGATACTCTACTAGTTACAGGTATTCCAGAAAAAAGAATTGTGAGAACTTACCATAACGTAAAAATTTTTAAATCTGATTTACAAGGAAAATGTGATTCTATTTATACAGATCAACAAAGTGGTATTACAAAAATGTTTAAAAACCCTGTTTTATGGTCTGATGGAAATCAAATCACTGGAGATACAATTCACTTAATTTCTAATACTGAAACAGAGAAATTAGACTCTTTAAAAGTATTAAACAATGCATTTATTGTTTCTAAAGACTCTCTATCTATAAATGAATACAACCAAATAAAAGGTAGAAACATGTTTGGTAAGTTTAAAGAAAATAAGCTAAATCTTCTTTTAGTTAAAGGAAACGCAGAGTCTGTGTATTACAATAGAAATGAAGAAACTAATATTATAGAAACCATAACAAAAGAAATTTCTAGTAATATTGAATTTACACTTGAAAACGGAGAAGTTATTTCTATAAAATATTTAAAAGCATCTGAAGGCAAAACATATCCTCCTTCTCAATTTCCTGAAGAATCTAGAAAATTACAAGGTTTTGTTTGGCGAGAAGATGAACAACCAAAAACTAAAGAAGATATTTTTAAAAAGGGAAAAGGAAATAAAAAACCTATAAAAAGCGATAAAGACCTTATAAAACCTTTATTAATTATAGATTCTAAAAAAGAAAAGAAAGAAACTGCAGATAAGAATAATTAGATGAAAGAAGACTTCTTTAAATACCAAGCACAAACTTCTCCTCACCCATTAGCTATAGAAGTTTCTCATGCAAAGGGAAGTTATATTTATAATACTTCTGGTAAAAAATATTTAGACTTTGTGGCTGGTGTTTCTGCAAACAGTTTAGGACATAATCATACAAAAGTTACAGATGCAATTAAAAATCAATTAGATTCTTATGCACACGTAATGGTTTATGGTGAGTTTATTCAAAAACCACAAGTAGACTTATGTAAACTTTTAGTACAGAATTCTCCTAAAAATTTAGATTCAGTTTATATTACAAACTCCGGAACAGAAGCAACTGAAGGAGCTTTAAAATTAGCCAAAAGAGTTACAAATAGATCTGAAATTATTGCCGCAAAAAACTCTTATCATGGTAACACAATGGGATCTATGAGTGTTTCTGGTGTAGAGAGACAAAACCAAGCTTTTAGACCTTTAATTCCTGGCACAAGGTTTATAGAGTTTAATAATGAAAAAGAATTAGATAAAATTACACATAAAACTGCAGCAGTTATTTTAGAAACAATACAAGGTGGCGCAGGTTTTATAGAACCCAAAAACAACTTTTTATCTAAAGTAAAAACAAAATGCGAAGAAGTTGGTGCATTACTTATTTTAGATGAAATACAAACAGGAATTGGTAGAACTGGTACTTTTTGGGGTTTTGAAAACTATAATGTAACGCCAGATATTATTATTACGGGTAAAGGATTAGGTGGTGGTATGCCAATTGGAGCTTTTATTTCTTCCTTTGATATGATGGCTTTATTAAAAGACAATCCTAAATTAGGTCATATTTCTACTTTTGCAGGTAACCCAGTTATTGCAGCTGCTGCAAATGCAACCGTTACAGAAATTCTAAATAAGAATCTAGTTCTAGAAAGTATTAAAAAAGAACAAATTCTTAGAAAACATTTACAACACTCTTCAATAAAAGAAATTAGAGGAAAAGGATTAATGTTAGCTGCAATTGCTGAATCTCCAGAACTTGCTGCTAAAATTATTTTTAAGTGTTTAGAAAACGGCTTAATTTTATTCTTCTTACTATTTGAAGGCGCAGCAATGAGAATTACACCTCCTTTAAACATCTCTAATGAAGACCTTATAGAAGGATGCGAAATTATACTAAATAGTATAAACCAAGTTCTTTTAGAAAAAAAATAACCTAATAAAAAACTCATTATCAAATAATTAAACCCAACTAAATTTAGTTAAGGTATATATACTTATGGATAATGTTTTCTGTTTTCTTAATTTCAGTTAAATAAAGTTAAATAAATCTTAAACTCCATTTTTGTTGAAACGTTTTTCAATTGGTGCCGTCTTTACCATATAACATTAATCTAAAACACAACCATTATGAAGAATTTAAAAACAGTTATCGCAGTAATAGCAATTAGTTTATCTACAGTATTTTCAGCTTCTGCAACAGATCCAAATCCTGAAAAAATAAAACCTACAAAAACATTAAGAACAGAAATGTCTTCTTTAATTGGAAAAAATATTCCTGTAGAATTAAATAAAACTACAACTGTAGAAGTTTCATTTGTTGTAAATAATAAAAATGAAGTTGTTGTTTTATCTGTAGATTCTAAAGTCTCTGAATTAAATTCTTTTTTAAAGAGAAAATTAAATTATAAAAAAATTACAGCTAAAGGAATTAATAAAGGTGAAGTTTATAAAATGCCTTTAAAAATAAATATAAAATAGTACAACTTGTTGGTTAGTTGGTGTCCATTTAAAGTTAAACTTTACTTGGGCATTTTTTATTAAAAAAAACTGAAAAGGGTAATTCATATAAAATGAATTACCCTTCGACATAATCAACCATTAACAAAATTAAATAGTAGATTTATCTTATATCAGTTATCTAGTTACACTTCCAGATAAAACAGCTAAAGGTCCTGCTCCCATAGTTATTACTGTATGATTGTCTGCATTTGCAGGTACCATATGTGCCAATGGCTTTAATGTAAATGGTGCTGCACTATTATCTGGACTTGGCTCAACAGAAATTACAATAGTTGCTCCTTTTAAATCTGTTGGAAAATCAACTCCAGCAGCAGAACCAATTAAATAATCCTCACCAGGAAAGCCTGGTCCGTTACCTAATGCTCCTTTAAAAGGAGAAGTTGCTGCATTATCATCTGCACCAATTGCAGAAGTAAAAGTACCTGTACTTACTGGTGTTCCTCCTAAAACTACCCAACCTTCATATTTCCAACCTGCAGAAAGAGTTGGTAAGCTTAAACCGGCAATTGCACCAGATGCATTAGAATTATCTAAAAACCAAACCCCACTTGCTTCATTTGTGTCATCTGAATCTGTTGGTGTAGCTAAAATATATTTTCCTAAAGAATTTTCTAGAGCTTTAATATCTCCAGTAGCATCTACCACAATGTTATTTGAATTTACAGCTGCAGAGTTTCCTAAAAAATCTCCTGCTAAAATTTTTGTTGCAGCTGGTGCAGGATCAGAATCTACTGCTGGTTCTATAGATAATACAAATTTGGTTGCACTTTGTAAATTACTAATGTCTACAGAATATGTTTGTGGAAAAGTAACACTTGTAAAGGTTCCTGTACTTACTGGATTTCCATTTACTATTAACCAACCTTCATAAACAAAATCTGAACCTAATTCTTCTAAACCTGTTAAATCTACTGTTAAGTTACCCGTTGTTGGTTCATTTTCACTATCGCTACATGCTACAAAAAATGCAGTCATTGCAAAAACCATTGCTAAATTTAAAACTTTTTTCATCTTATTAAATATTTATTGTTAATGTTGATGACAAAGTTAAAATCTAATTAAAGTTTAAAATGTTAGCTAGCGAACACTTAAGCTGTTTTTTCTAAAATTCTTATTTCTTTTCTGTTGAAGTTGATAATATTGGCCTCTTTTAATTCATTCATTAAAACATTTAAATTAGACCTAGAAGTACCAATTAAAGATGCAATATCTTTTTGGGTATAAGGGTGAACAATTACCTTATCTCCGGTTTTTTCACAATCATATCCATATTCATCACACAATTCTTTTGTAAATTCTAAAAACCTTGTTTTAGTATCTTTAAATAAAATTAATTGTAATCTTCTTTCTAATTTTTTGAATCTAATTCCTAAAAACTTATAAATTTTTAAACTAAATGTTTTATTATCTCTCATTAAATCGTGCATTGTCTCCACTCCTATTGGACAAATAGATGTTAAAGCATCTATAGATTGTGCAAATTCATTTCTTTTTTCTTCTCCCAAAATTGCTTTTTCACCAAACAGTTCTCCTTTAGTTAAAATGGCATTTACAACTTCTTCTCCTTCATCTGTATAATATCCTATTTTAACTTTTCCTTTCTGAATTAAAAAAATTTTATTTGCTGCATCTTCAGTAAAATAGATATAATCACTTTTTTTATAAACATCAAAAGTATGGCACTTTTTATATTCTTTAAACTTATGAGGACAAAGAAGACTAAATAAATTTACGTTATCGAAGAACCAAAGAGATTTCATATTATAAAGATTAAGAATATAAAAATTAAGTCTAAAAATTAGATGTATACTTACATAGAATAACTTAAAATTTTAACTTAATTTTAATAATAAATTAGGATTTGGACAGTTTTTCTTATAAAAATCGATATTTTTTAATGATGATACTCCTGGGTAATCTCCTGTATTATCTTCTAAATTCTTAATAATTTGAAAATGTAAATGAGGAGAATAATCTCCGTTTACTGAAGATTCTCCTAAAAAACCAATTATATCTCCTTTAGAAAAAATATCTCCTTTTTTAATATTCTCTATTGATGATAAAGATAAATGTCCATATAAAGTATAGAAAACTTTAGTATCTATTATATGCTTTAAAATAATTGTTGGTCCATAATCTCCATAATTTTTATTGAAATTAAAACTATGTACTTCACCATCTAAAGCAGCTAATACTTTGGTATTAGCATTACACCACAAGTCTACACCTAAATGGATATTTCTTTTTTCACTTTCTGCCAAATTTTTAAAATAGTCACTTCTGTCATATAAGTTTCTTTTTTCTAAATAACCTCCATAAGCAACTTCTTTCCCCTTATTTTCTAAAAAATAATTAATATATTTTTCCCATTCATCAGAAGAAGAAACATCAAATTTTAGTAAATCTGTATTATTTTCTGAAATATCTATTTGAGTATATTTATCGATTGAAATAGAATGATCTATAACTTTTATTGGTTTTTTTGAAATATTATTTAAAAACTGATTGAATTCTTCTGTATTATTCATAGGTTATAAAAACAAAAAAACTCTCGAATTTCATCGAGAGTTTTATATTTAAAAGCTCAAAATACTAAGCGTTTTCTTTTTTAATTAAATTTAAGGCAGAACCTTCGTTATACCATTCAATTTGTCCTTGGTTATAGGTATGGTTTGCAATAACTGTATCTTTAGAACCATCTGCATGAACAACTTCTAATGTTAAAGGTTTACCAGGTGCAAACTCATTTAAATCTACAAAGTTAAAAGTATCGTCTTCTAGAATTAAGTCATAATCTGCTTCATTTGCAAACGTTAAGCCTAACATTCCTTGTTTCTTTAAGTTTGTCTCATGAATTCTAGCAAAAGATTTTACTAAAACTGCAGCAACACCTAAATGTCTTGGTTCCATAGCAGCATGTTCTCTAGAAGAACCTTCACCATAGTTATGGTCTCCAACAACAATTGTTTTAATTCCTGCTGCTTTATATGCTCTTGCAGTATCTGGCACCCCACCAAACTCTCCTGTTAATTGATTTTTAACAAAATTAGTTTTTTTACCAAATGCATTAACAGCACCAATTAAACAGTTATTAGAAATATTATCTAAATGTCCTCTAAAGCGTAACCATGGTCCTGCCATAGAAATATGATCTGTTGTACATTTACCATAAGCTTTTATTAATAATTTTGCTCCAGAAATATCATTTCCTAACGGTGTAAATGGCTCTAATAATTGTAATCTTTCAGAATCTTCATTTACAGCTATTTGAACATGACTTCCATCTTCTTCTGGCGCTAAATAACCATCATCTTTAACTTCAAAACCTTTTGGAGGTAATTCCCAACCAGTTGGTTCATCTAACATTACTTCTACACCATCTTTGTTTATCAATTTATCCGTCATTGGATTAAAATCTAAACGACCTGCAATAGCAACTGCAGCAACCATTTCTGGTGAAGCTACAAAAGCATGTGTATTTGGATTACCATCTGCACGTTTTGCGAAATTTCTATTAAATGAATGAATTATAGAATTTTTTGGTGCATTTGCAGGATCTGAATATCTTGCCCATTGACCAATACATGGTCCACAAGCGTTTGTAAATATTTTAGCATCTAATTTTTCAAAGATTCCAATAATACCATCTCTATCTGCAGTATACCTTACTTTTTCAGAACCAGGATTAATACCTAATTCAGATTTCATAGTTAAACCTTTATCAATTGCTTGTTGTGCTATAGAAGAAGCTCTAGATAAATCTTCATAAGAAGAGTTAGTACAAGATCCTATTAATCCCCATTCTACTTTTAATGGCCAATCATTAGCATTTGCTTTTTCAGTCATATCAGAACCAGCTTTAGTAGATAAATCTGGTGTAAAAGGTCCGTTTAATAAAGGACTTAATTCTGATAAATCAATTTCTATAACTTGATCAAAATATGCTTCAGGATTTGCATAAACTTCGTCATCTCCTGTTAAATAATCTTTTACTTCGTTTGCTGCATCTGCAACATCACTTCTATCTGTAGCTCGTAAATAACGTTCCATAGACTCATCATAACCAAAAGTAGAAGTTGTAGCTCCTATCTCTGCTCCCATGTTACAAATTGTACCTTTACCAGTACAAGACATAGCTTTTGCTCCTTCTCCAAAGTATTCTACAATAGCACCTGTTCCTCCTTTTGCTGAAACAATTCCTGCTACTTTTAAAATAACATCTTTTGGTGCAGTCCAACCAGAAAGTTTTCCTGTTAATTTAACACCTATTAATTTAGGAAATTTTAATTCCCAAGGCATACCTGCCATTACATCTACTGCATCTGCACCACCAACACCAATAGCAACCATTCCTAAACCACCAGCATTTACTGTATGTGAATCTGTACCAATCATCATTCCTCCAGGAAATGCATAATTTTCTAAAACTACTTGATGGATAATTCCTGCACCTGGTTTCCAAAATCCTAAACCATATTTATTAGATACTGATTCTAAGAAATTAAAAACTTCATTACTTGTATTTAAAGCAGACTGTAAATCTGAACTTGCTCCGTTTTTAGCTTGAATTAAATGATCACAATGTGTTGTTGTTGGAACAGCAACCTTAGTCTTACCTGCTTGCATAAATTGCAACAAAGCCATTTGCGCTGTAGCATCTTGTAAAGCAATTCTATCTGGAGCAAAATCTACATAATCTTTTCCTCTAGAGAAAGCTTTATTAGGGTTACCATCCCAAAGGTGACTATATAGTATCTTTTCTGCTAAAGTTAAAGGTTTTCCTGTAATTTCACGTGCAGCGTCTACTCGTTCTACAACGTTAGCGTACACTTTTTTGATCATCTCAATATCAAAAGCCATAATATATATATTATTAGTGATTATTTTTATGAACCACAAGATACAAAAGAAAATTCAAGATTTTGGGGTATGATTCTAAAAAAAAATAGAATTTATTAAGCTTTTTGCCAAACTTTTCTAATTATAAATAAGAACCTATTTTTTACCTTAAAGGATTAAAAATATACAATTACTTCACTTTTATTTTAGACATAAAATCATAAAAAAAAGCTCGCGTCATAGACACGAGCTTAAAATATATTTAAAGATTGATTAAAAGATTATTTAACCAATAATTTATGTGATGGCTTAAATTTAGTTAAATTAATACCTTTTACAGCCGCTACATATTCTTCTATTGTAGGTGTTCTACCTAATATTGTAGATAATACAACAACTGGTGTAGAAGATAACAAAGATTCTCCTTTTTTCTCGCCAGAATCTTTTACAACTCTTCCTTGAAATAAACGTGTAGAAGTTGCCATTACAGTATCTCCTGGAGCTGCTTTTTCTTGATTACCCATACATAGATTACAACCAGGGCGCTCTAAGTATAAAATATTTTCATATCCTATACGTGCTGTTGCTTTAGGTGCGTTGTCATCAAATTCAAAACCAGAGTATTTTACTAAAATATCCCAATCTCCTTCTGCTTTCAATTCATCTACAATATTATATGTAGGTGGTGCAACAACTAATGGTGCTTTAAATTCAACTTTACCTTGTTGCTCATCAATGTTTTTAAGCATTTGAGCTAATATTTTCATATCTCCTTTGTGTACCATACAAGATCCTACAAAACCTAGATCAACTTTTTTAGTTCCTCCATAAAAAGATAAAGGTCTAATTGTATCGTGTGTATAACGTTTAGAAACATCTTCGTTATTAACATCTGGATCTGCAATCATTGGTTCAGCAATAATATCTAAATCTATAACAACTTCCGCAGAATATTTAGCATTTGCATCAGGTGTTAATGCTGGTTTTTCACCAGATTTAATCTCGGCAATTCTCTTATCAGCAATAGCAATCAATCCCTTAAGAACTTCTAGCTTATTGTCCATTCCTTTATCGATCATTATCTGAATTCTACCTTTTGCAATCTCTAAAGATTCAATTAAAGTAGCATCTTCAGAAATACAGATAGAAGCTTTTGCTTTCATTTCTGCAGTCCAATCTGTAAATGTAAATGCCTGATCTGCAGTAAGAGTTCCAATATGAACCTCTATAATCTTTCCTTGAAAAACATTATCTCCACCAAATTGAGTTAACATTTGAGATTGAGTTGCATGAACTACATCTCTAAAATCCATATAGGGTTTCATTTCTCCTTTAAAGGTAACTTTTACTGATTCTGGAATTGGCATTGAAGCCTCACCAGTAGCAAGAGCTAAAGCCACAGTACCTGAATCTGCACCAAAAGCAACACCTTTAGACATTCTTGTATGAGAATCTCCACCAATAATTATTGCCCAATCATCAATTGTAATATCGTTTAATACTTTATGAATTACATCTGTCATTGGTTTGTATTTATGCTCAGGATCACGAGCTGTAATTAAACCAAAATCGTTCATAAATTTCATTAATCTAGGAATATTTGCCTTAGATTTATTATCCCAAACTGATGCAGTATGACATCCAGATTGATAAGCTCCATCTACAATTGGAGAAATAATTCTTGCAGCCATCATTTCTAATTCCTGAGAAGTCATTAAACCTGTAGTATCTTGTGAACCTACAATATTAACTTCTACACGAACATCAGATCCTGCATGTAATGTTTTTCCTGGTGTTGTACCAACAGCATTTTTATTGAATATTTTCTCAACTGCTGTAAGACCTTGTCCTTCAATAGAAACTTCTTTTGAAGTAGCGTATACTTGAGGAATATCTATATTTAGTATTTTACAAGCTAACGTTTGTAATTTTTTACCAAACACAACAGCATAAGAACCTCCTGCTCTAATAAATTCTTTTTTCTGTGGAGTTAATGCTGTAGAAATATCTTTTAATTCTTTATTTCCGTTATATAATTTTTTCTCTTTTGTATTTATTGTAAGTACCGTACCTGTAGCTACAGAATAAACTTCTTTCAAAATAGGATCTCCATTTTCATCTCTTAAAGTTTTTCCATTAGCATCTTTTTGCTTTACCCAGTTTTGAAGGTCAATTCCTATACCTCCTGTAACACCCACAGTAGTTAAGAAAATTGGTGCAATACCATTTGTTCCTGCAATAACTGGTGCTATATTAATAAATGGCACATATGGGCTAGATGAAATACCTGTCCATAGAGCTACATTATTTACACCAGACATTCTAGAAGAACCTACACCCATTGTTCCTTTTTCTGCGAGCAACATTACACGTTTACCTGGGTGTTTTTCTTTTAAAGCTAATACTTCTTTTTGCATTTCTTTATTATGCTCAAAAATACATTGCCCGTGTAACTCACGATCTGATCTTGAGTGTGCATCACCACCTGGAGAAAGTAAATCTGTGGAAATATCTCCTACTCCCGCTACATAAGTAACTATTTCAATCTCTTCTTCTATTTCTGGTAATTTCGTAAAGAATTCTGCCTGAGCATAACTTTCTATTAATTCTTTAGCAATTACATTTCCTAATTTTAAAGCTTTTTCTAAACGCTCTATATCTGCCTCATAAAGAAACACTTGAGTTTTTAGAACTTTAGCTGCTTGGTTTGCTAAAGATTCATCTTCAGCTAATGCAATATCTAATAATACTTCAATAGAAGGACCTCCCTTCATATGAGACAATTGTTCAAAAGCAAAAGCTGGTGTAATTTCTTTTACAACAGATTCTCCAAGAATAATTTCTTTTAAAAACTTTGCTTTTACACTAGCAGCACTTGTTGTTCCTGGTAAAACATTATAAATAAAGAAATTAAGAGAATCTTCTCTATACTCGTTATTTAAATCTTTAATCTGCTCAATAATTTCGCTAAGTAATTCAGCTCCATCAATTGGCTGTGGATGAAGTCCTAGACCTTTTCGGTCTTCTATCTGCTTAATATAATCTTTATAAGTGTTCATGAAAAGAAATTTTTATTACTGTATTCTCTTAAAACATAAATATTTTAAAAGGAAATACTGTGTGTTTTTTGTTAATTTGAGTCTGACAAAACTACATTTTTTATGTCAACTTTGAAAGATAAATAATAGATTGCGCTAATTAATAGATAAATAAAAGCTATTTTAAAAATAGCTGAATTTTATTCAACAAAAAAGAAGATTTTATGTGTTTTATTGAAAATATCGTAATAAAATAATATAAAAAAAAGCAGGCTAATAAGCCGAATCCTGTTCCTTTTAAAAAAGGCTCTTATCATTTATCTAGTTCTAAAATTACTCTTAGAATCAATCTGCCTACCCTTTAGAATCGAGCGAGTAGCTCTCAAACTCTAATATACATGACATTGCACCTCATAGAGTTTACCTGGTTTCACTACAGCCGAACTGTACTTGCTTTCTGTTGCACTTGTCCTCAACTTACGTTGGACGGATGTTATCCGCTATGATACTCTATGGTGTCCGGACTTTCCTACTCAAATAAATGAGACGATAAGATAAGCCTGCTTATTTCTTTATATTTTGTAAAACTACAATTTCTTTTCTATAAAAAAACCCACTCAATAAATTGAGTGGGAAAAATTGCTATGAAAAAGAAAAAGTGTTGTTAATAAATTAACAACACTGCAAATATATATTAAATCTTATAAAAAAAACCTTTTTTTTATAAGATTCGTTTTTTTTATCCTTTTTTTTAACATATGTCTATGAAAACATATCTTTTACCTTCTCAAAAAATGATTTATCAGATTTATTTGGAGCTGGTATAAAGTTTTCATTATCTACCATTTTCTCAAAAAACTGCTTCTGTTCTTTGTTTAACTCTTGTGGTGTCCAAACATTAATATGAATTAAGAAATCTCCTGTTCCATATCTTTCTATACTAGGTAAACCTTTTCCTTTTAATCTTAAAATTTTACCAGACTGTGTACCAGCATCAATTTTAATTTTCACTTTACCTGTAACTGTATCTACTTCTTTACTTGTTCCTAAAACTGCTTCAGAAAAGTTAACATACAAATCATAATGAATATTTGTACCTTCTCTTTTTAAAGTTTCGTGTGAAATTTCTTCAATTAAAACCAATAAATCTCCTGAAATAGAATTCTTTCCTGGAGCATCATTTCCTTTTCCTCCTACTTTTAATTGAACACCTTCAGTAACTCCTGCAGGTATGTTTATTGAAACAGTTTCTTCTTTAGTTATTAAACCTTGTGCATCTGCACCATTAGGTTTACTATCCATTATTTCACCTGCACCAGAACAAGTACCACAGGTTGTAGCTGTTTGCATTCTACCTAAAATAGTATTGGTAACTCGCATTTGCTGACCAGAACCATTACAAGTTGTACAAGTTTTATAAGTAACACCCTCTGCCTGAACTTTACGTCTTACTTTTACTTTTTTCTCTACACCTTTTGCTATTTCTTCTAAAGTAAGTTTTACACGAATACGCATGTTACTTCCCTTAACTCTAGCTTGTCTTTGGCCACCTCCGCCAAAGCCGCCACCAAAGCCACCGCCACCAAAAATATCTCCAAACTGGCTAAATATGTCATCCATATTCATTCCACCACCGCCAAAACCACCACCACCTTGTGGTCCGTCGAAAGCCTGGTGACCATATTGATCATAACGTGCTTTTTTGTTCTCATCACTTAAAACTTCATAAGCTTCAGCAGCTTTTTTAAAGTTTTCTTCAGCAGTTGTATCATCTGGGTTTTTATCTGGATGATATTTTATAGCCATTTTTCTATAGCCTTTCTTAATTTCTGCTTGAGTAGCAGATTTAGATAAACCTAATATTTCGTAAAAATCTTGTTTTGCCATTTTATTTCGTTTGCAGTTTTCAATGGGCAGTTTTCAGTTAGTTATCTACTATTTACTCCCAACTTATGCCTAATTACTTTTACTGTCCTATTACTACTTTTGGGTAACGTATTATTTTGTCTCCTAGTTTATATCCTTTTTCTACACAGTCTATAACTTTTCCTTTTAAATCTTCTGAAGGAGCTGGTATTTGTGTAATAGCTTCATGAATTTCTGCGTCAAAAACATCACCAGCATTAGTTTCTACTTTAGACAATCCTTTTTGTTCTAGAGTATTGTAGAGTTTTTGATATATTAATAAAACACCTTTTCTTAATTCTTCTGCTTCTTTATCTTCTTCTATATGTGTCAGCGCACGCTCGAAATCATCTATAATTGGCAGTAAAGATGTCATTAATTCTTGTCCTGCTGTTTTAAACAACTCTATTCTTTCTCTAGTTGTTCTTTTTTTATAGTTTTCAAACTCTGCAAATAAACGTAAAAACTTATCTTTTTCAGCTTGAAGCAATTCTTCTGTTGTTGGTTCTTCCTTTACAACTTCCGCTTCAACCTCTTGATTTTCTTCTACTTGAACAGCTTCTTGTTCATTTATTTTTTCTTCGTCCTTTATATTTTCTTTCTTACTCATTTCTTTGTAATCGTTAAATTGTACACACTATATTGGCAAAAATGTTGCCAACAAAAAAAATAGTGTCAAACTGACACTATTTTTGAATTATATTTTTACATCTGCCCAATTTTCGCCAGATTTAATTCTATGAATTTGCATATCTGAAACTCCAAACCGCTTCGCAATCATTGTTAACCTGTTCTTTTTGTTAAGAAGCTGTCTTTTTATAATCTTTACTTTACCAACAGATAATTTACCATAAGTTATATTCTCTCTTGATTTTATAAATGTTGGATTTTTAAACTGATGTAACTCTTTTTCTCTTTTAGTTGCCCACTTTAAATTTTCTATTTTATTATTTTTCTTATCATAATCTAAGTGAATAACAAAAATTTTATCTTCATTTTCTTTTTTGAGAAAATGTTGCGCAACTAACTTATGAACGTATCTACCAGTTGTTTTTCCTTTTTCTCTTTGTCTCAAAGAAAGAGAAACATAACCATTGGTAAAACTTTCATTTTTTATAAACTGATTTTCTTCATCTTTACAGTTAATTATTCTACCGTAATTAGAAATTTTAAATTTTTCTTTTTCAGAAATTTTTTCATCAAACTGAATGTCTTTCCATTCTTCATTCCATAAATTTCGAATCATTGCTAAAAAGTATTTTAAGGTTAATAAAATACTTTTCCTTTTTCATTTTTTTTTTAATCTTAATATAGCTTTTTTTTTCTTAATCTTCAATTCTTTCAATTTTTGCTCCAATAGATTTTAAACGAGCTTCAATATTTTCATACCCTCTATCTATCTGTTCTATATTGTTAATTACAGAAGTTCCGTTAGCAGATAAAGCGGCAATTAATAATGAAATTCCAGCTCTAATATCTGGAGAAGTCATTTTTGTTGCTTTTAATTGCGACTGAAAATCATGCCCAATTACTGTTGCTCTATGAGGATCGCACAAAATAACTTTTGCACCCATATCTATTAATTTGTCAACAAAAAACAGGCGACTTTCAAACATTTTTTGATGTATTAAAACAGTTCCTTTTGCTTGTGTAGCAATAACTAAAACAATGCTTAATAAATCTGGTGTAAACCCAGGCCAAGGTGCATCTGCAACTGTTAAAACAGAACCATCTATATAATTTTGAATTTCATAAGATTCTTGTTCTGGAATGTAAATGTCGTCTCCTTTTTTCTCTAGTTTAATACCTAATTTTCTAAACACATTTGGTATTTGTCCTAAGTTTTCCCAACTAACATTTTTAATAGTTAATTCAGAACGTGTCATAACAGCAACACCAATCCAAGAACCAATTTCAATCATGTCTGGTAAAACAGTATGCTCACAACCTCCTAAAGAATCTACTCCTTCTATAATAAGCAAGTTAGAGCCAACTCCAGAAATTTTTGCCCCCATAGAATTCAACATTTTAGATAATTGTTGAATGTAAGGTTCACAAGCAGCATTGTAAATTTTTGTAGTTCCTGTAGCTAAAACAGAAGCCATTAAAATATTAGCTGTTCCTGTAACAGAAGCTTCATCTAATAACATTTCTACACCGTGCAACTCTTCTGCTTCTACTCCGTAAAAATATTCTTCTTTATTGTATCTAAATTTAGCACCTAATCTAATAAAACCTTCAAAATGCGTATCTAAACGTCTTCTTCCAATTTTATCACCTCCTGGACGTGGAATATATCCTCTTCCAAATCTTGCTAAAAGCGGACCAACAATCATAATAGAACCTCTTAAAGAGCTTCCATCTCTCTTAAAATCTTCAGATTCTAAATATTCTAATTTTATTTCATCTGCTTGAAAAGCATAAGAATTTCTACTTAATTTTTCAACTTTTACGCCTAATTCACCAAGAATAAAAATTAATTTATTTACATCTATAATATCTGGAACATTGTTTACTACAACTCTCTCTGGAGTTAATAAAACTGCACAAAGTATTTGTAAAACTTCGTTTTTTGCACCTTGTGGTGTAATTGTTCCGTTTAATTTATGACCGCCTTCTATTTTAAATGATGCCATTAACTCTTATCTTTTTTTGTACTTATTCTGGTTATTGTGCTGTGGTTTCTTGTAACTTGTTTTAGAGGTATTCTGACCTTGAGAATTTCTCTTTCTTAATAAATTTTTACTTTCAGAAAGCGCTTCTTCTGTTTCTCTTAAATCTATTTTACCATCAGATAAATCATATAAATGTTTAAAAATTACAGCATCGTCTACCGTATCTTTATTCCAATTTAAATAACATTTTTTCATGTGATTAGCAATAGTAAAAACCAATGCTTCTTTCTTATCACCATCTTCCCAACTTAAAGCAATATCTATCATTGTCTGG
Organism: uncultured Polaribacter sp.; assembly: GCA_963975825.1. Taxonomy (GTDB): domain Bacteria; phylum Bacteroidota; class Bacteroidia; order Flavobacteriales; family Flavobacteriaceae; genus Polaribacter. The sequence goes on along the minus strand of CAXBIR010000003.1, from coordinate 19,811 downwards.
ATATTGTTACCGTAATAACGATATCTAGATGCCGATTTTGGATATGCTAAACCTTGTGGTTTTTCTTTTAATTCTTCTTTAGAAGGAACAGGATAAGGAGATTCTACATCTAATTTAAAATCTGCCATTATGTATAATTGATCCCAAAGTTTGTGTTTAAAATCTGGAACATCTCGTAAATGTGGTTGTAAATTACCCATAACATCTACAATAGCTTTCGCCATTTTATCTCTTTCCTCTTTGGTTTCTAATGCTAAACAATGGTCTACTAATTTCTGTATATGTCTGCCGTATTCTGGTATTATCATTAACGGTCTTTCTGAATTATATTCTAAATCGAATGTCATCTATATATTTTTGAAGTATTCTTGTTAAACACAAGAAATATACTCTGTTCTACTGAAGTTATTTAATGTTGCAAAATAACAATTTATTTTTACTTTTTTTGAATGATTTTTAACCAATCACTTTTAATTTAGCAAATTGCAGTAATAATTTCTTTTTCCCTGCAGTTGCAAATTGTATTTCAGCTTTTTTATCTGGTCCTTTACCTTCTATTCCTAAAACGGTTCCTCTACCAAATCTATTGTGTTCAACAATATTTCCTGTAATAATATCTCCTCCAAAAAGATTCATTTTTGGTGTAACTTGAGAAACTTTCTTTAAGTTTTTAGGAATTACAATTTCTTTCTTTTTAATTAAGTCGCGTTCCATTTTTTTACGCTGAATTGGTTTTTGAAAACGAATTCCTTTTGGCGCATCATCAAAAATACTTTTATCTAAAAAGTTATTTATTGAAGGATTAGGGTTTTTAGGTGCAATATAATGTAAATATTGGTCGTCTATTTCTTCTAAAAACCTACTAGGTTCTGCATCTACCAACTTACCCCATCTGTAACGTGTTTGTGCATATGTTAAATATGCTACTTTTTCTGCCCTTGTTAATGCTACATAAAACAATCTACGTTCTTCTTCTAATTCGCTTCTAGTATTCATGCTCATAGCAGAAGGAAATAAATTTTCTTCTAAACCAACAACATAAACATATAAGTATTCTAAACCTTTAGATTGGTGAATTGTCATTAAAGAAACGGTTGGTTTGTCATCATTTTTTTCTGAATCGAAATCTGTGGCCAAAGCAACATCTTCTAAAAAGGTTGTTAAAGAAGCATCTTCTCCTTCTTCTATTTTATCTGTAATAAAATCTTTAATTCCGTTTAAAAGTTCTTGAACGTTTTCTACTTTACTTACAGCTTCTGGCGTTCCATCTTTTTCTAAATCTTTAATTAACTGCGTTTGTTTTACTACAGTTTCTGCAATTTCAAAAGCATTTTTTGTTTCAGATTCTATTTTAAACCTTAACATCATATTCATAAAGTTCTGCAACTTGTTTTTAGTTCCAGAATTTATTTTAAGATCTATTTTATCAATGTATTTTATAATATCGAAAATAGATTTTTTATAATGATTTGCAGCTATTGTTAACTTATCTATAGTTGTAGCGCCAATTCCTCTTGCAGGATAATTTATAATTCTCTTTAATGCTTCTTCATCATTTGGGTTGATTAAAATTCTTAAATAAGACAAAATGTCTTTAATTTCTTTTCTTTGATAAAATGAAATTCCACCATAGATTTTATAATCAATTCCTTTTTTTCTTAACGCATCTTCAATTGCTCTAGATTGTGAATTTGTTCTATATAAAACACAAAAACTATCTGAAGTTAATTGATGATTCATCTGGTTTTCCCAAATAGACTGTGCTACAAAACGCCCTTCTTCACCATCTGAAATTGTGCGCATTACGTTTATTGCGTCTCCAGCGTCATTAGAAGTCCAAACTTCTTTATCTAACTTTGTTTTATTCTTTTCTATTACAGAATTTGCTGCATTTACAATATTACTTGTAGATCTATAATTCTGCTCTAACTTAAAGGTTTTTACGTCTGGATAATCTTTCTGAAAATTTAAAATATTTTGAATATTTGCTCCCCTAAAGCTATAAATACTTTGCGAATCGTCTCCTACCACACAAATATTACCAAATTTATCTGCTAAAGCTCTTACAATTATATATTGAGAGTGATTTGTATCTTGATACTCATCTACCATAATATATCTAAACCTATCTTGGTATTTTGCTAAAACTTCTGGAAACCTTGCCAATAATTCGTTGGTTCTTAACAATAAATCATCAAAATCCATTGCACCAGCTTTAAAACACCTGTCTACGTAAACTTTATAAATATCACCAACTTTAGGTCTACTAGCATGTAAATCTGCTTCTTGTAAATCAGAATTATTAAAATATGCTTTTACAGTAACTAAACTATTTTTAAAAGAAGAAATTCTTCCTAAAATTTGTTTTGGTTTATAACGTTCTTTATCTAAGCCCATCTCTTTAATAATAGCACTTATTAAACGAACAGAATCTTGAGAATCGTAAATTGTAAAGTTTGTAGGAAAACCTAATTTATCTGCTTCTGAACGTAAAATACGTGCAAAAACCGAGTGAAAAGTTCCCATCCAAAGGTTTTTTGCTTCACTTTGGCCAACAACAGTTGCAATTCTCGCTTTCATTTCTTTTGCTGCCTTATTTGTAAATGTAAGCGACAAAATATTAAAAGAATCTACACCTTGCTGCATTAAATGAGCAATTCTATAAGTTAACACACGTGTTTTACCAGAACCTGCACCAGCAATAATAATCATTGGGCCATCTTTCTGTAAAACCGCTTGTTTTTGAGGTTCGTTTAAAGAATCTAAGTAATTATCCAAGAGTTTTTTTTTGAAGTATTTAAAGCGTCAATTTAACCAAACTATTCCTTTTTTTAGAAGGTAAACCTTATTTTTTATTCACAATTTATTAGCAATTATTTCTAAGATAAATCAAGTTTTATTTAAATAAATACTTCAAATTAAATTCTAAAAAACAACATAAATATATACGCTTAAAAACAGATAAATAAAATTATCTGCATTAGAGCAGATAAATTAAAATATCTGCTCATAGACAGATAAATAATAGTATTTTGATAGGAATTTGTTATATTTGTTAAAATAACAAGAAACCATGATTAGTATTTTAACTGGAGATATTATAGATTCTAGAAAGAATAACGACAATTCTTGGCTAGATTCTTTAAAAGAAATATTAATAACTTTTGGTGAAACTCCTAAAAACTGGCAAATATATAGAGGAGATAGCTTTCAATTAGAAATAGAAAATGCAGAAAAAGCATTCTTAGTTGCTTTAAAAATTAAAGCTCAATTAAAAAACACATCTAATGTTGATGTTAGGATTGGTATAGGAATTGGAAAGAAAGAATACAATACTTCTAAAGTTACAGAATCTAACGGAGAAGCTTTTATAAATTCTGGTTTTGCATTTGATAATTATCTAAAAAAACAAAATCTAGCCATAAAGACACCTTGGCAAGAAATAGACGAAGAATTAAATATTGCTTTTGAATTAGCTTTACTTACCATAGATTCTTGGACTGTAAATTCTGCCGAAGTTTTTAAAATCTCTTTAGAAAAACAAGAAGCTACACAAAAAGAAATTGCTGCAATTTTGGGTATTACACAAGGTAGAGTTAGCGAAAGACAAAAACGTGCTGGTTTAGAACCTATAATGAAACTAGAAAGACGCTTTAGAAAATTAATCAATAAAAAAAGAGATCTATAATGTTGTTGTTTTTAAAATTTTTGTTGGCACATATTTTAGGCGATTTTGTTTTACAATCTAACAACTGGGTAAAAAACAAAGAAGAAAAGAAAATTAAATCTTCTAAACTCTATTTGCACATAGGTATACACGCTATTTTATTACTTATTATTCTTCAATTTAATTTAAAAGAATATTGGTTAGGTTTTGCAATTATTGTTATTTCTCATTACCTATTTGATGTTTCCAAGCTCTATCTTCAAAAGAAAAAAACAAAGAGAACTTGGTTTTTTATAGACCAAGTTTTGCATCTTCTGGCTTTAATTTTTGTTACATCAATTTACACAGGTTTTAATATCTATTTTAATGATATAATTACAAGTGAAATATTACTTCTATTAATTTCTTTATTAATGGTAACAAGTGTTTCTGCTATAATTATTAAAGTTTTTATTACACAATGGAACCCTGAAAGTAAAAAAGAAAACGACGATTCTTTAGCAAAAGCAGGAAGGTATATTGGTATTTTAGAACGTCTTTTTGTATTTGTTTTTGTGATAACAAATCATTGGGAAGCTATTGGTTTTTTATTGGCTGCTAAATCTGTTTTTAGATTTGGAGATTTAACTTCATCCAAAGATAGAAAACTAACCGAATATATTTTAATAGGTACTTTATTAAGTTTCGGGTTGGCAATTATTATAGGAATCTTATATTCGTATTTAAAAAGTATTATTTAATTTATGGAAGATAAAATTATAGAAAGTATCGCATATATTTTACCTGCTGCAGTTACAGGTTTTGTTGCTTATTATATGTTTAATGGTTTTATTAATAATAAAATTTCTGAAAAGAAATTAGAATTATTAGCACAACAAAAAAAGGAATCTTTACCAATTAAACTACAAGCTTATGAGCGTTTAATGTTGTTTTGTGACAGAATAAACCCCGTAAAAATGTTAATGAGAATTCCGCCAATTTCTACAGATACAAAAGATTATTTAGATTTGTTAATTGCAAACATAAATCAAGAATTTGAGCATAATTTAGTACAACAAATTTATATATCTGAAGATACTTGGATAGCTATTTACGCGTCTAAAAATGCTGTAACCAATAAATTAAAACAAATAGCAGAAACCGCTACTTCTGCAGATAATTTAAGAGAAAGTGTATTAATAGAATATTCTAAAACAATACCACCAACAGAAACTGCTATCGATTTTATTAAAAGCGAAGTCAGAAAATTGTTGTAATAAAAAAAACTCAGTTTATAGCATAGGCTACAAACTGAGTTTTCGTCTTTTTCTTTCTTTAAGCTTTCTTCCCTTACTAAAATTGTAATCGTACTCCTACTTTATAATTTCTACCTCTTGTAGAATACCCAAGTACATCATCATAATCTTCATTTAAAATATTAGTTACAGCAGCAAAAAATGTAACTGTATCTCCTAATACTTTATAATTTGTCATAAAATCTAATACTTGGTAGCTCTCTAGAACAACATCTTCTCCTGCAGTTCCAAAAGAACCATATCTATCAAAAATTGTTCTTTCACCTACATTTCTATAAGTAAAATTAAAAAATGCATTATCAAAAGGCGTAATATCTAAACCAGCTACGAATTTATTTTCTGGAATATAATCGTTAAAATCTTCTGTTTGATCTCTATCTACATAGGTAAAAGAAGCGTTAACAGTTAAAAATGATGTTGGTATTACTTTAGTGCTAACTTCAAATCCATTTGCATCAGAAGAACCATTACCATATTTAAAAGTAGAGTTATCAAAAATAATAGCATCGGTTTCTTTTCTATTAAAATAAACAGTTTCAAACTGAACCCAATCTTTATAATTTAAATCAAAACCTGCTTCAAAAGTTTCATTAGACTCTGGGTTTAAATCAATATTTCCAGAAAAACCATCATATAATTGATATAAACTTGGTGCAATAAATGCTGTACTGTAAGAAGTTAATAACTTTACAGAAACATCTTCATTCTTTAAAACAGAATATGCTAGGTTACCATCATAAACAAAATGATTACCATATACATTGTGAATATTTAAACGTCCACCAACATTTACACTTAAACCATAATTAGAAACATAAACAACACTTGCATAAGGATCTACTGTATTAAAATTAGCAATTCCTTTCTCTATACCACCAAAAGGTGTTACAGTATTATTACTATGTATTTGGTAATTTACACCAGTAATTAATTGAAGTTGATTAGAAAACTCGTATTTATTTACTAAATCTAGATTTACACTTCTACCTACAAATTCATAAGTATCTAAAGTACCAGAGAAAGAATTAAATTGTTTTAAATCTCTTTCTACAACATTTGCAGAAGCTAATAAATAAACCTGTCCTTTACTGTATTTATAAGTTGGTTTAAAACCTACTCTAAATTGTTCTTGATTTCCAGTATTTAAGTCATTATCAGAAAATGCACCTGCATCAAAATCATAATCAAATTCATCGTAATTTAAAAATGTTTCAATATTTAACTTATCATTTACTTTGTAACCTAATTTTAATAATCCGTTTTTAGAATAAAAAGCATCTGTATCAAAAGCAGTATTTGTTTTGCTTTTTGCTGAAGACATACCATCTACACCCGTTAAACTAAAAGAACCTAAAAAGTTAAGTTTTCCTAAGGTACCATTTAAAGTTACGTTTTGATTTGTATCAGATAAATTACCTTTAGAAGAATTAGCAGTATTATTTGTACCAACACTAGTTTCAAAAGAACCAGAAATCTTATCTTCTGAAGCTTTTTTTAATGTAATACTAATTACAGCTGTTGCAGCTCCAGAACCATATAAAGTTGAAGAAGCCCCTTTTAAAACCTCTATACTTTCTATTTGACTTACAGATAATAAACGTAAATCGAATTCTTGGTTTATTGCAGATTGATCTGTTACAGGAACACCATCTATTAAAACTAAAACTTGTCTACTTCTACCCCCTCTAACATTAATACTTCTTGGTTCTGTAGGATTTGCATTAACACCTTTAATATCTATACCTGCAACAGTATTTAAAATTTCAATAACTGTTTTACCAGCATTTTGTTGTAATTCTTTCTGAGTAATTACATGAATTACTTTACCAGTATTTTCCTTTTTTAAATTAAATTTTGTTGCAGTAACTACAACTTCATTTAATGTTTCTACGTTTTCTTTTTGATTTGCATTTTTTTGCGCAAAAAGATTTGTGCTGACAAAACTACATGCCAATACACCAACAATAATAAATTGTTTTTTCATTTTTTAATAAATTTGATTTACAATAAATCAGGTAAATTTTGTGTACAAAATTAGATTAGTACATAAACTTTTATCCCGAAAGTTTTAAACTCGTGAAGATGGCAGGTTTCCTGACTTGCGTCTTGTAACAAACCTTCCCAACAAATAAATTGTCAGTGGTAAAAGAGTAGTTACAAGCTTTGTAGCTTACAGTTGCGGGAACAGTTCTAGATTTTAACTAGATTCCCTTTTAATTTGATGTAAAATGATTCTTACATCAAAACCAAAATCGCTGCAAATGTAGTTTATAAATAGATATTAAAAAACATTTTTGTACTCTTGTATTTAAATTCTTTAAAATGAAATTAAAAGCAACTAATTATTTATTTTTATTACTAATAATCTTTTCTTTTTCTTGTAAAAAAGAGGTTGCAAAAGTTGATAAAAAAACACAACCACAAAGCACTATTAAATATGCAAAAGGCTTTGATATTGTAGATGAAAATGGAATAAAAAAGCTAGTTATTAAAGCCGCTTATAAAAATTCTAAAGAAGTATTTAACTACGAAATAAGAAAAAAGAACTCTAAATCAGAAATAAATACCTCATCAGAAAATATTATTTCTACTCCTGTAAATAAAATTGTTGTTACCTCTACAACTCACATACCAATGGTAGAGTTATTAAATAAAGAAACGGCTATTGTAGGTTTTCCTTACGCAAAGTATGTTTCATCAGAAAAAACTAGAACTCTAATTGATGAAGGAAAAATTACTGAAATAGGTAAAGAAAATTCTCTTAATACAGAAATACTTTTAGATTTACAACCAGAACTTGTAGTTGGTTATAGTGTTTCTTCTGCAGACAAATCTTTAACAACTATTAAAAAAGCAGGAATTAATGTTATATATAATGGAGATTGGTTAGAAGAAACACCTTTAGGTAAAGCAGAATGGATTAAGTTTTTTGGTGTTTTATTTGATAAAGAAAAACAGGCAGATAGTATTTTTAAAGTTATTGAAGCAAATTATTTAGATGCTAAAAAAATAGCTAAAAAAGCAACAAAAAAGCCAACAATTTTGTCTGGTGCAATAATGAGTAAAGATATTTGGAATTTACCTGCTGGAGAGAGTTTTGTTGCACAGTTTCTTGAAGATGCAAATCTTAACTATTTATGGAAAGACTCTAAAGGAAAAGGAAGTTTATCTTTAAGTTTTGAAAGTGTTTTTGAGAAAGGTAAAGATGCAGATTTCTGGATTGCACCTGGTTACTTTTCTTCTAAAGAGCAACTATTAAACAGCAATAAATTATATAATAAGTTTACTCCTTTTAAAAATAATAAGATCTACACACCTACAACTAAAAAAGGTAAAACTGGTGGTGTTATTTATTACGAACTAGCAAGCACAAGACCAGATTTAGTTTTAAAAGATATTATTAAAATTACAAATCCAGATTTGTTACCAAACTATAACTTTACTTTTTTTGAGAAGATGAACTAAAAAAGTAAAGCCTTCTCTATTTCTAGTGAAGGCTCTACATTTAAAAACTTGGGGGAATTTAAGTCTATTACAAACTTAAAATATTTTACAAGGTTTCTTGTATTTTCTTTGGGTAGTTTTCGGGTAGTTTTTGGGTAGTTTCCTTTAAAATAAGGTTATTTTAAGTCTTTTTTAATTACTAAAACTTCTTTTCTACTTTTTACATTTAACTTAACATAGATGTTTTTTACATGAAATTTCACAGTATTTACAGATATATTAACTTCACTGGCAATCTCTTTATTTGCTTTTCCTGCAACAATTAAATTAAAAACTTCTCTTTCTCTAACACTTAAGTTTTCTATACTTTCTTTTATGGGTTCATCATTATTTTGATTTGTAAGTGCTTTTATTTCTTTTGAAAATTTAATTATTTCATTTTTCATAAAATAATTAAATTTCCTTAATTTTTTTTCACGAAACAATATAGCAAAAGACAATATTATAATCTGAATAAAACCACCAATTTTCATATTAGCAGAATTAGAATCTATAAAAGATATACCAAAGTTTTTTAGAAGAAAAAAGTCTACTCCACTAAAAAGTATAATTGCATATGAGAAAATGAATAATTTAGTGTGTGTATTTTTACGAAACAATGTTAAGCCTAGAAACCAATAAGCTAAAAGCAGAATAAAAGTTAGTGTATTTAATATAATAAAAAGCTCATTTTTATCAGATATTAAATATAACACAACAACTAGAGAAATAACTATAATTACAAACGACGTATATTTCTTAAGTTTAGGATAATAAGAATCAAACATTAAAAAATTGTTTGAAAACTTTGTTGCTGAATACACTAAAAATATGTAATTAAGAACAATAATAAACTCTAGGTTATTAGTGTTTACATTAAAAAAATAAAAGATACCATCTCCAGCAGCAAAACTAAAAGTTAAGCTCATCAATAAAAAAGCATGGTAAAGGAAAGAATTATCTTTAAAAAAATAAAAATAAAACACGCTAAATAGTATAACTAAAAAAGCAATTCCATAATAAAATCCGTTTATTAAAAATTGTATTTTCTCTTTATAAAGAGAAACATCTTCTTTAATTAACTCTGCAGGAAAATAAGAACTAAACTTAGAGCTAACTTTAACAAATACGTCAGAATTTCTAGATATCTTAAAAGAAACATACCTTTGATTTTTTAATTTTGGAACTTCTTTAAAGTTTTGATAAGCTTTTGCATTGCTTACACGTATACTTTTTACTCTAAAAATATAATTGAAATTAGATTTGTTTGCAGGTATTTTAAACCAAAAAGTTGCATTAGAGTTTTTTTCTAAGATTGTTTTCTTTAGAGGTTTAAATTTTTGAAACTCTATTGTTTTAAATGTTATGTTACTACTGGAATCTTTTAAGAAAAATAACTCTGACTGAGAATAGGTAAACACTGAAAAAAAAAGAAGTAAAAAGAGTAATTTTAATTTCATTTAAAATTGTGTTTAATTTTTTTTACCTAAATTAATGGCAAAAGAGCCCATTTGATAACAATAAAAAAACACATAAAATATCTCGTTTTTTTTCATAGCATTTTAAAATAAGAATATTAAATTCTTTTTCTTTTTCCTAAAGTACAAAAAATAAACTACAATTAATTAAAATAAAATTAATACAAATTTATAAAGCTTTATATTTTATGCTTGCTAGTAAATCTAATTATTTATCTAAAATAATTTTGTTTGATTTTCATCATCACGTTTCTTCTCTTCAGCTTTCTTTCTTGCTATAGATTTTTGTAAAGCAATTTTTGCCTTTTCTTCAGCAGAAAGCTCTTCTAAAATAGGTTTTTTAGTTTCAACTTCCGGAATTTCGATAGGTAATTTTTTTTCAACTACCTCTTCATATTCTACTTCAATATCTTCTACAGACACTTCTGCTTCTTCTTCAAAAGGTAAAGCTTCTAATAAGTTAACTTGTTTAATTTTATCTGTGGTTAACTGGTTTCCTTGCGCTTTTATCCCTTTAACAGAAATAAATTCTTCAAAATTAACCTCTTCATTATCTAAACTTCTCTTAGAAAACTGAACTTCTGCTACAGGCCTGTAATCTGTTGCTATAATTTCTAATTGAGACTTAGGATGTTCTGATATAAAAACCTCTTCCTTATCTGTAGTTTCAATTAAGAAACGTTTAACATAATAACGTTCTTTTTCTCCATCAAAATAAATGGCAGATATTGGTTTATTAGGTTTCCATTTTTCTAAGACAATCATATCATCTTCAAAGTGCATTGCCAAATCTGGTTTTACAGCTTTTACTTTTCCACTTTGAGTAATAATAAGTAATTTATCTTCAGCTTTAAATTCTCCTAACAACTCTCCTCTATCATCAACATTTAATCTTTGTACAGCATCATCAAACCAAATTTTTCTTGGTTTTAGAGTGGAAACTCCCTCAGATTTAAAATCTACAGATTTTATAGTATATTTTGTAATAGTGTTACCTCTTACTGCTCTTCCTTTAACAGATAAATCGGCAAAATCTATATCCCATTTTAATTTTTTAACACTACCAACAGATCGTAAATTTATGGTTACAACCTCTGCTTCTCCATTAGGATTTGCTGAAAAATAATGTACAATAGAGTTTTTACTTCCGTTTGTTAAATCGTATTCTTTATCTCTAGTTACAGAAGTAACGTTAAAACGTTTCATGTAAGATGCGCCTTTTACACCATCCCTGTACATAAAATTATAAACGGTTCTTTTATCTTTCTTTTTAAAGACAGCAACATGTATAATATCTTTACCTACAAAAGTTTTAGAATCTACTTTTGTAACCATCATTCCTCCATCTTTTCTAAAGATAATTATATCATCTATATCAGAACAATCGGTAACAAACTCATCTCTTTTAAGTGAAGTTCCTATAAAACCTTCTTCTCTATTTACATACAGTTTTGCGTTGTTCATTGCTACTTTAGAAGCAACAATGTCATCAAAAATTCTAATTTCTGTTTTACGCTCTTTACCCTTACCGTAAGTTTCTTTAAGACGTTTAAAATAATCTATTGCAAAGACTATTAAGTTTGCTAGATAACCTTTAACAACAGCTATTTTATCTTCTAAACCTTCTATAAATTGTTTTGCCTTATCAATATCAAATTTTGATATTTTCTTAATTCTAATTTCTGTTAAACGCGTAATATCTTCAACAGTAATTGCACGTTTTAAATGTTTAATATGTGGTTTTAAACCTTTATCAATAGCTTCAATTACACCATCCCAAGTTTCTTCTTCTTCAATATCTCGATAAATTCTATTTTCTATAAAAATTCTTTCTAAAGATGAAAAATGCCATTGTTCTTCTAATTCATTTAACTGAATTTCTAATTCTTTTTTTAATAAATCTACCGTTAAATCTGTAGAGTGTTTCAACATTTCTGAAACTCCTACAAAAACAGGTTTATTATTTTCGATAGTACAAGCTAAAGGAGAAATTGAGTTTTCACAATTTGTAAAGGCATACAATGCATCTATTGTTTTGTCTGGAGAAACATTTGGTGGTAAATGCACTAATATTTCTACCTCTGCAGCTGTATTATCTTCAATCTTCTTTATTTTTATTTTCCCTTTTTCGTTGGCTTTTATAATACTATCTATTAATGAAGTAGTGGTTGTTGCAAAAGGAATTTCACTAATTATTAGGGTTTTCTTGTCTAATTGAGCAATTTTTGCCCTTACACGAACCTTACCTCCTCTTTTACCATCGTTGTAATTGGTAAAATCTGCAATTCCTCCTGTTATAAAATCTGGTACAATTTTAAAACTTCTTCCTTTTAAATATTTAATAGAAGCGTCTATTAATTCTATAAAATTGTGTGGTAATATTTTGGTTGATAAACCAACTGCAATTCCTTCTGCTCCTTGTGCTAATAAAAGCGGAAACTTTACAGGTAAATCTATTGGCTCTCTTCTTCTACCATCATAAGACATTTTCCAGTCTGTAGTTTTTGGATTAAAAACTACCTCTAAAGCAAATTTAGACAAACGTGCCTCTATATATCTTGATGCTGCTGCTCTATCTCCTGTTAGAATATTTCCCCAGTTACCTTGCATATCAATCAGTAATTCTTTCTGACCAATTTGTACCATTGCATCTGCAATAGAAGCATCTCCATGAGGGTGATATTGCATGGTATGACCAACAATGTTTGCTACTTTATTGTAACGCCCATCATCTAAATCTTTCATAGAATGCATAATTCTACGTTGCACTGGTTTTAAACCATCTTCTAAAGAAGGTACAGCTCTTTCTAAAATTACATACGAAGCATAATCTAAAAACCACTCTTTGTACATTCCTGTAACTTTGGTAATGGTTTCTTCTTGTGGCGAATCTAACTCCTGATTTTCATTCGTTAATTCTTCTTCGTGTTCGTTTTCGTTTATCTCTTCACTCATCTGAAATCTACTCTTTCTTTTCTTTAATTCCTCCTTTTATCATCTGTAAAGCAAATGCCATCATAGATGACGATAAAACGCCTAAATATGCTGATGAATTTTCTTTGTAAGCAAAATCATGATAGTTTATTTGGGTTAACCAAAAAATTAAAATAACCACAAAAATGATTGAAAAGATATTAAAAACTGTCTTTAATTTTTTCATATTTCTTCTTCTAATGTATCTAACTCCACTTTTAAATTCTCGATAATAAACTTCTGTCTGTCTGGTGTATTTTTACCCATATAGAATTCTAACATTTGTTCTATAGACATTTCTTTATCTAACATTACAGGGTCTAAACGAATATCGTCTCCAATAAAATGTACAAATTCATTTGGCGAAATTTCTCCTAAACCTTTAAATCGAGTTATTTCTGGTTTACCTCTTAACTTCTCTATTGCATCTCTCTTTTCCTCATCAGAATAACAATAAAAAGTTTGTTTTTTATTTCTAACTCTAAATAACGGAGTTTCTAAAATAAATAAATGTCCTTCTTTTATCAACTCTGGAAAAAACTGTAGAAAGAATGTAATTAATAACAAACGAATGTGCATACCATCTACATCGGCATCTGTTGCAATTACTATATTGTTATATCTTAAATCTTCTAAACCATCTTCTATATTTAAAGCGGCTTGTAAAAGATTAAATTCTTCATTTTCATACACAATTTTCTTACTTAATCCGTAAGAGTTTAAAGGCTTTCCTTTTAAACTAAAAACAGCTTGTGTATTTACGTTTCTAGATTTTGTAATAGAACCAGATGCAGAATCTCCCTCTGTTATAAATAAAGTAGTTTCTAAATAGTTTTCTTTCTTTATATCGCCTAAATGAATTCTACAATCGCGTAATTTCTTATTATGTAAACTTGCTTTCTTAGCCCTATCTTTAGCTAGTTTTCTAATTCCAGAAAGTTCTTTTCTTTCTTTTTCTGCTTGTATTATTTTTCTTTGAAGCTTATCTGCAACCTCTACATTTTTATGTAAATAATTATCTAGCTTTGTTTTAAGAAAATCGTTTATGTAGGTTCTTACGGTTGGTAATTCTCCTCCCATATCTGTAGAACCTAACTTTGTTTTTGTCTGACTTTCAAAAACAGGTTCCATTACTTTTATGGCAATAGCAGAAATAATAGATTTTCTAATATCTGATGCTTCAAAGTTTTTACCGTAAAACTCTCTAATTGTTTTTACAATAGCTTCTCTAAAGGCTGCTTGGTGTGTACCACCTTGTGTAGTGTGTTGCCCGTTTACAAAAGAATGATATTCTTCTGAATATTGTGTCTTACTATGCGTAATAGCAACTTCTATATCATCTCCTTTTAAATGAATTATTGGATATAACATATCTTCTTTGTTGTTATTATCTTCCAATAAATCTTTTAACCCGTTTTCAGAAAAATACTTTTCGCCGTTAAAAATTATGGTTAAACCGGGGTTTAAATACACATAATTCTTCAACATTTTTGCTACATATTCATTTCTGAACTTGTATTTTTTAAAAATTTCTTCATCTGGTACAAAAGAAACTTTTGTTCCTTTTCTACGAGATGTTTCCTCTAAAAAATCTTGATTTTCTAAATTTCCTTTACTAAACTCTGCAGAAGCAGACTTACCGTCTCTTGACGATTCTACTCTAAAATAAGAAGAAAGCGCATTTACCGCCTTTGTACCAACACCATTTAAACCTACAGATTTTTTAAATGCTTTAGAATCATACTTACCACCAGTATTCATCTTAGAAACCACATCTACTACTTTTCCTAAAGGAATACCTCTACCATAATCTCTAACAGTTACTTTACTACCATGTATAGAAATTTCGATGTTTTTTCCAGCTCCCATCACATATTCATCAATGGAATTATCTAAAACTTCTTTTACAAGAATATAAATCCCATCATCTGCAGAAGATCCATCACCCAATTTACCAATGTACATTCCTGGACGCATTCTTATATGCTCTTTCCAATCTAAAGATCTAATATTATCTTCTGTATATTTTGTTTCTTGACTCATAAATGGCTTACTACTGTTAGGTTTGAAGTACTCGTAAAAATAAGATTTAACAGATAAAAATAAAACTCATTTTGCAATTAGTTATTAACATCATTTCAACTGATTTTTAGGCTTGAAAACAATGTAAAAATCACAATAAAAAACAATTTGTTATATTTTTAAACAAATCAAAGTTTATTAAACAATTGTATTACTTTTGACACATAAATAAATAGAAATAAAGTGGAAAACTCACAACTTACAGCGTTAGCAAATAAATACGGAAGTCCTTTATATGTTTACGATACAGATAAAATAGAATCGCAGTATAACAGATTAACAAATGCATTTAGCAGTGTTAAAAGCTTAAAGTTAAACTATGCTGTAAAAGCTCTTTCTAATATTAATATTTTAAAGTTCTTTAAAGATTTAGGTTCTGGTTTAGACACGGTTTCTTACCAAGAAGTACAATTATGTTTAACTACAGGTATAGAGCCACATGATATTATTTACACGCCAAATGGGGTTTCTTTATCTGAAATAGAGGAAGTTGCCAAATTAGGTGTTCAAATTAATATTGATAACCTTTCTATTTTAGAACAATTCGGACAAAAACACCCAAATATTCCTGTTTGTGTGCGTATTAATCCACATATTATGGCAGGTGGAAATTCTAAAATTTCTGTTGGTCACATAGATTCTAAATTCGGAATTTCAATTCATCAAGTTCCACACATAAAACGTGTTGTAGAAAATACAGGAATGAATATCAATGGAATTCACATGCACACTGGTTCTGATATTTTAGATATCGATACTTTTTTACGTGCATCAGATATTTTGTTTGATGTTGCTAAACAATTCGAAAATATCGATTTTATCGATTTTGGAAGTGGATTTAAAGTGCCTTACAAAGAAGGAGATATTTCTACAGATATAGAACAATTAGGTGTTCAGCTTTCTGAACGTTTTAATGAATTTTGTGTAGAATATGGAAAAGAAATTACTTTAATGTTCGAACCTGGAAAATTCTTAGTTTCTGAAGCTGGTTCTTTTCTTGCCAAAGTAAACGTTGTAAAACAAACAACATCTACTGTTTTTGCTCATGTAGATTCTGGTTTTAATCATTTAGTTAGACCAATGATGTATGATTCTTATCATCATATTACAAACATTTCAAATCCAATTGGTAGAGATAGATATTACTCTGTTGTAGGTTATATTTGTGAAACAGATACATTTGCGTCAAACAGAAGAATTGCAGAAATTTCTGAAGAAGACGTGCTATGTTTTCATAATGCCGGTGCGTATTGTTTCTCTATGGCTTCTAATTATAACTCACGTTACATTCCTGCAGAAGTTATGGTACATAAAGGAACCGATTACTTAATTAGAAAAAGACAAACCATACAAGATATTTTACACAACCAAGTAGTTGTAGATTTATCTAATGATAAAAACACAGAAAAAACTTCTAAAAAACAAAAAGTAGAAGCTTAAAATAAACAATTATACAATTCATAAATCCATCAGAAAACATATTTTTTTGATGGATTTTTTTTTACATTTACTTACACAACAAAAACAAATTTAAAAATGAAAATTTTAGGAATAGGAAGTAACTACGTTACCGATTTAAAAGATATTGAAGAAAAAAAGAAAGGTAAAAAATTTATCTTTTCTAAACCAGAATCTAGTTTAGCTGTTAATTGTGATGTAGAATACCCAAGCAGTATTACAAATGAGTTAGTTTATGAAGTAGAACTAGTTGTTAAAATAGGAAAAGAAGGAAAAAACATTACCAAAGAAGAAGCAAATTCTTACATTTCTGAAATTGCTGTAGGTATAGATTATACTGCTACAGATATTTTAAAAGATGCAAGAGAAACAAAACATCCTTGGGAATTTGCAAAGGGTTTTGATGGTGCTGCACCAATTTCTAGCTTCAAACCAGTTGCTGATTATAATTTAGCAGATATCGATTTCGATTTAAAAATTAACGGAGAAGAAAAACAAAAAAGCAACACAGCATACATGATTAATGATTTTGCTGATATTATTGTCTTTATATCTAAATACATGACACTGCAACCTGGCGATTTAATTTTTACAGGAACACCTGCACTTGGTAAAGGAGAAATTTTTAAAGGAGATCAATTACAATGTTCTGTAAACGGAGAGTTATTATTAGATTTTAAAATGATATAATTTTATATTGATGAAAATTAGACTTTCTAAAATTGAAGATGTTTCAGAAATCATGATTATTATTAACGATGCAAAAGAACTTTTAGCATCTTTACATATAGATCAATGGCAAAACGGATATCCAAACGCAGCACAAATAGAAAATGATATTCTAAACAATGAAAGTTATGTAGTTGTTAATAATGACAATAAAGTTATTGCAACTTCTATGTTTACCACAAATCCAGAACCAACGTATAAAGTTATAGATGGAAGTTGGATAGAAGATGAAACTAGAATTTATGGTGTAATTCATAGAATGGCAATTAAAAAAGAATTTAGAAAATTTGGTTTGGCTACGTTTATGTTTCATGAGTTTCATTTGCAATTATTAGAAAAAAATATAAAAAGTTTAAAGATAGATACGCATGAGGAAAACATAGGTATGCAATCTTTATTAAAAAAATTGGGTTATAAATATTGTGGAATCATCTACACAAATTACAACGCAAAAAGATTGGCTTTTGAGAAAGTAATTTCATAATAAACTCAATTTAAAAAGTATATTAGCAACCTCATAAATTCATTTTTATGAGGTTTCTTTTTTCTGATAAAATTCAAATAAAAAATGCAATTACTACCATATATAATTCAGCAAACACAACTTTCTTCTAAATCTGTAGAAAACACCATTTCATTGCTAAACGAAGATGCTACAATTCCTTTTATATCTAGATACAGAAAAGAAATGACTGGTAATTTAGATGAAGTAGAAATTGGAGAAATTGTTAAGTTTAAAGAGGTATTTGAGGTTTTAGAAAAGCGAAAAAAAGCCATTTTAAAAGCATTAGAAGAACAAAATGTTTTAACATCAGAATTAGAACAAAAAATAACTACTTCTAGAGACTTAATTGCTTTAGAAGATTTGTACTTACCTTTTAAGAAAAAACGAAAAACAAAAGCAGAAACGGCACGTATACAAGGTTTAGAACCGTTGGCAAAAATGATCATGAGTCAGCGTGTTAATAATTTAGAACAAACCGCTTCTAAATATACGTCCAACGAAGTTAATACTATAGAAGACGCTTTAGAAGGCGCTCGCTATATAATTGCAGAATGGATTAATGAACGTACAGATATTAGAAATAATATTAGAAGAGAACTAGAACGTCACTCTACCATTTCATCTAAAATTATTAAAGCAAAAGCTGATGATGAAAAAGCACAAAAATTTAAAGATTATTTTAATTGGAGCGAATCTTTAAGTAAAATTCCATCACATAGATTATTAGCTATTTTAAGGGCAGAAAACGAAGGTTTTATTCGTGTTAAAATAGAAATTGACAAAGAAAGAATGCTTCAGAAAATGGAAGAAAGAATTATTCGTTCACAAAATGAATGTTCAGTACAAATAGAATTGGCAATTGCAGACGCTTACAAACGTTTGTTATTTCCATCTTTGTCTAACGAAGCAATGTCTATTGCAAAAGAAAAAGCAGATGAAGCTGCCATTACCGTTTTTGCAAAAAACTTAAAACAATTGTTATTAGGCGCTCCTTTGGGCGAAAAACGAATTTTAGCAATCGACCCAGGTTTTAGATCGGGTTGTAAAGTAGTTTGTTTAAACGAGCAAGGAGATTTGTTGCATAATGAAAATATTTATCCTCATGAGCCTCAAAAACAAACCATAGAAGCCATTAAAAAAATTAGTTCTTTAGCTGAATCTTATAATATTGAAGCTATTGCTATTGGAAACGGAACAGCTTCCAGAGAAACGGAACAATTGGTAAAAAAAATTCAATTTAAAAATAACATTGAAATTTTTGTGGTAAGTGAAGCTGGCGCCTCTATTTACTCAGCTTCTAAAATTGCAAGAGATGAATTTCCTAATTACGATGTTACAGTGCGTGGTTCTGTTTCTATAGGAAGAAGATTGGCAGATCCTTTGGCAGAATTGGTTAAAATTGATGCAAAATCAATTGGAGTTGGCCAATATCAGCATGATGTAGATCAAGCAAAACTAAAGAAATCTTTAGATACTGTTGTAGAAAGTTGTGTAAATACGGTTGGCGTAAACATTAACACTGCTAGTGAATCTTTATTGAGTTATGTTTCTGGAATTGGACCAAAAATTGCAGAAAACATTGTAAACTACAGAAACGAAAATGGTTCTTTTACATCTAGAACAGCCATAAAAAAAGTACCTCGTTTAGGCGGAAAAGCCTTTGAACAAGCTGCAGGTTTTTTACGTATTAAAAATGCGAAGAATCCGTTAGATGATTCTGGTGTGCATCCAGAAAGTTATGCTTTGGTTGATAAAATGGCGAAAGATTATAAAAAGAAAGTTGCAGATTTTATTGGTAATAAAGAAGTTCTTCAACAAATAAATTTAAAAAATTATATTTCTGAAACTATTGGTTTGCCAACTTTAGAAGATATAATTAAAGAATTAGAAAAACCTGGTGTAGATCCAAGAGAAAAAGCAAAAATGTTTTCTTTTGACCAAAACATAAAAACAATTACAGATTTAATAAGCGGACAAATTTTACCCGGAATTGTAAATAACATTACCAATTTTGGTTGTTTTGTCGATATCGGAATTAAAGAAAGTGGTTTAATTCACGTTTCAAACTTATCAGATACTTTTGTAAAAGATGTAAATGCAATAGTGTCTTTAAATCAGCAAATACTTGTAAAAGTTTTAGA
>CAXBIR010000002.1:0-88257 GCA_963975825.1 uncultured Polaribacter sp. | reverse complement strand
TTTTTTAGCATACATTTGCAAAATGGATAATGAAACGACAAATATATTTGGTATTAGAGCTATTATAGAAGCTATAGAAAGTGGCTCTACAATTAATAAAGTATATCTTCAGAAAGAATTAAGAGGAAATCTTTTTTATGAGTTGAATAAACTTATCAAAGAAAAAAAACTTTCTACAAGTATGGTACCTGTAGAAAAGTTAAATCGTTTGTCTAAAAATGGTAACCATCAAGGTGCTGTTGCTCAAATATCTCCTGTAGAATTTCAAGATTTAGAAACACTTATTGAAAAAACAGTAGATAGTGGTACTACTCCACTTTTTCTTTTATTGGATCAATTATCTGATGTCAGAAATTTTGGTGCAATTATAAGAACAGCTGAATGTACTGGTGTAAATGGTATAATAATTCAAAAAGATGGAAGTGCTCCTGTAAATGCAGAAACTATAAAGACTTCTGCTGGTGCTGCTTTTAAGATACCTATTTGTAAAGTAGACCATATTAAAGATGCTTTATTTATTTTACAAGCTGCAGAAATAAAAACTGTTGCTGCTACAGAAAAAACGGAAGATTCTTTATATGATATTAACTTAAATCAACCAATTGCCATAGTTATGGGATCTGAACACAGAGGTGTAAATCCTTCTATACTTAAAATGGTAGATTATAAAGCAAAATTACCTTTGCTAGGTGAAATTGCATCTTTAAATGTTTCAGTAGCTTGTGGGGCTTTTCTTTACGAAACAGTTAGACAAAGAATAACAAAATAAGTAAAAAGATTAATTACTTTTTTCTTCTAGCTCCTCCTCTACTTTAGGTGGAGCATATTCTCCATTTTCATCAAATAAAAGGTCAAATTCTGTTTCTTTGAATAAATATTCTTCTCTAACAATTCCTTTGTTTCTGAAATAAATAGCGTAAAAAAACCCAACCAAGAAACCAGACAAGTGGCCTTCCCAAGACATGCCATCTTTAATTGGTAAAACATACCAAATCATACTTCCGTATAAAAAAATAATAATTAAAGAAAGTGCTACCAATCTATAATGTTTTCTAATAATTCCACTAAAAAAAACAAAACTAAATAATAGATAAACAATACCACTTGCGCCAATATGATAAGAATCTCTTGCAATACACCAAGTTAAAAAACCCGATATAATTCCGCCGAAAAACAAAACCTTATAAGCACTACTTTTGTAAAAATAAAAGAGACTTAATAGTAAAACAAATAATGGTACCGAATTGTTAAAAAGGTGGCTAGTATCATTATGTATAAAATGCATAAAAAAAACACCTCTTAAACCAACTAAATCTCTAGGAAAAACCCCAAATTTATTGAAGTTGAAGTTAAAATAGATTTCAACCCAATAAATAAACCAAATACTTAATACATAAAATATTGGTATAAGAAATATAGACTTAGAGTTTTTTAATATTTTATCTTCTTCCATAGAAATAAAACAACAAAAATGTTACCAAATTAAAAAATGACAACTTCTGTCATAAAACTTTATTATTTTTACAAGATGAATGAACCTTTGGCAGAAAGAATTAGACCTAGAAATCTTGAAGACTATATTAGTCAGCAGCATTTAGTGGGTAAAAATGGTGTTTTAACTAATTTAATTAAGCAAGGAATAATACCTTCATTAATACTTTGGGGACCTCCAGGAATTGGTAAAACAACATTAGCAAATATAATTGCAACAGCATCTAATAGGCCTTTTTATACATTAAGCGCAATTAGTTCTGGTGTTAAAGATGTTAGGGAAGTTATTGAAAAGGCTAAGAAAAGTGGTGGTTTATTTACAGCTAAAAATCCCATTTTATTTATCGATGAAATTCATCGTTTTAGTAAATCTCAGCAAGATTCTTTATTAGGCGCTGTAGAAAAAGGATGGGTAACACTAATTGGTGCAACCACAGAGAATCCTAGTTTTGAAGTAATACCTGCACTTCTATCTCGTTGTCAAGTTTACATTTTAAACTCTTTTGATAAAGAAGATTTGGTTGCTCTATTACATAGAGCTATGGTAGAAGATGAACTTCTTTCTTCAAAAAAAATTACTTTAAAAGAAACAGATGCTTTATTACAAGTTTCTGGTGGTGATGCAAGAAAATTATTAAATATTTTTGAGTTATTAGTTTCTGTAGATGATGAAATTGTAATTACAAATGAACTAGTTTTATCTAAAATTCAAAAAAACACAGCTAGATACGATAAAACAGGAGAACAACATTATGATATAATTTCTGCATTCATAAAATCTATACGTGGTAGCGATCCTAATGCAGCAGTTTATTGGTTAGCTAGAATGATAGAAGGTGGAGAAGATGTAAAATTTATAGCTAGAAGAATGCTAATATTAGCTTCTGAAGATATTGGTAACGCAAATCCTACAGCTTTAATATTAGCTAATAATACTTTTCAGGCTGTTTCTATTATTGGAAATCCAGAATCTAGAATTATACTAAGTCAGTGTGCTGTATATTTAGCAAACTCTACCAAAAGTAATGCTTCTTATTTAGCTATAGGAGCTGCACAGAGTTTGGTAAGAGAAACAGGCGATTTATCTGTACCCTTACAACTAAGAAATGCACCTACTAAATTAATGAAAGAGTTAGATTATGGTAAAGAGTACCAGTATTCTCATAATTACCCTAATAACTTTGTAGCTCAAGAATTTTTACCTGAAGAAATTTCTGGAACAAAATTATATGAACCAGGTGAAAACCAAAGAGAGAATCAATTTAGAGAAATCTTAAAAAATAGATGGAAAAACAGATATGATTATTAAAATTTTATCTGATATTTTTCAGTTAATAATTTACCATTTTCATAAAACTCGGCAACCCAATAAGAATCATTTTTATAAAGTAATCCGTTTTTATCTTTAATAATAAATACATCTTCTAATTTAGAATTTAATATAAAGAAAACCACTTCTGGTTTAGAATTAATTAATTGAAAACCATTTTCTTTTGGTTGAGCATATAGCACTTTATAAGCTACTGAAGAACCTATTTTAGTTGCAATTTGTTTTTTTGGTGTTAAACTGGTAGTAGAAACTTCTTTCTTGATTTTTGTTGGTAGTTCTACAATTTCAGGCTTCTTACTTATATTAATAGGGTCATTAT
Source organism: uncultured Polaribacter sp. (assembly GCA_963975825.1). Classification (GTDB taxonomy): domain Bacteria; phylum Bacteroidota; class Bacteroidia; order Flavobacteriales; family Flavobacteriaceae; genus Polaribacter. Next base: position 85,117 of record CAXBIR010000002.1, on the reverse strand, counting down.
TTTCTGACGCTTCATACTTAATATTCGTCATAGAAGCATGCGCTCTTCGAATTGCTTCCTGGTAACTTTTCTTATAATTTTTTATTCTACTATCACCTTCTTTAGAAGTGTAAATTACTTTATTAAAACAATCTCTTAACTCTATAACCAAACTTGTTTTAAACATTGAAGATTTATCTACAACAGCAGCATTTATAGCTTTACAAGGATCTTCTTTTAATTCTGAAGGATATTCTTCTGAATCTAACATTACTATAAAACCATTCTTTTTTAATAAAAACTTGGTTAAAGAACTTGTTTGATATTGATCATTATGTTTCAAGAAACCAAATTTTTGAGGAACAATTACATACTTATAATTGTTTACTTTTTTACTTTGTCCGAAACTAAAAAAACTTGATGCTATTAAAAATATAACTATTAATGTATTTTTCATCTTAATTAAATAATAGGTTAAAACCGAATTGTAAAGAAACATTATTTGAGGCCGAAATATCTGATAATTCGGTGATATTATCAAGTATTCCATAAAAATTAACTTTCCATATTTGAGCAGAAATACCGATGCCAATATTATGGCTAGAATAATCATCTACTGTATAAGTTAATTTTGCGTGTAAATTATTTGAAAAAGATTTTTCATAAAAACCTGTAAGCGCAAATTGTTGATTTAAAGGTCTAAAAACTGAATATAATTGAGCACCAAATGCATCTGTATAAAAATCTTTATATGTATTATCATAACAATATCTACTTCTTTTCTCTCCAAAACTATATTTAATTGCTCCGTTAAATTTAGCTGGTTTCCAAGAAATGTATGAATCATTATTATTTTCTGAAGGTATTTGTTCTTTAAAAGCATCATTTAATTCTTCCCAATAATTTGTATTAGAATTATTGTATTGAAACTCTATTCCTTCAAAAGTAAAACTACCATTTGTTAATGTATTTTTTATATTTTTTTTATGATTGATAAAACCAATATCTAATAAACTTCCAGAAATTTGCAGCTGTTTAGTAACGTTGTAAGTTAGACCAAAATCTAATCCTAAACCTAAATTACCACCTAAGAAAGTGTTTTTTAAAAATGTACTAGGGTCATTAATATACTCTCCATTTTCTATTAAACCAGAAGTCTTAAAATTGACATTTATGTCATCTAAACGACTCACATAAATATTATTTTCTCCTTGATTTGTAGTGTATGTTCCTGCATTATTTGTAGATTCTACATTTAATGCTGAAGAATAAATTTTAAAACGTCCACCAATTGTTAATTGATTATTTACTTTTCTTGTAATACCAGCATGAATTACACCTAAAACGTCTAATTTATATAGTAACTGAGAAAGATTAAAACTTCTATTTAAATACGTTGCATTACCTTCATTTGCCAAAGTAATTACATCTTTAGGTAAATAACCAATACCATCTAATTCTTGATAAAAACCAAAACTTAAATATGTTTTTTCATCATACCGGTAACCTAAACTTAAGATTTCTATTTGAGTATTAATTTTAAGATTATCCTTTTCATCAATCTTATTTAAAACACTTGCAATTTTATCATTTATATTTCTATTGTCTACCGCAAAAATATCTGATACTTTAAAACCTGTAGAACCAAATTCCGAAGAAAAACCAGATAATAATGGTACACCAATATGATATTTATAATTAGTTTCTAAACCTGGGTTTAGTAACAAGGTTTGTGGTAAACCTGCAAAATCATATAAAACTTGTTTGTTTTGTGAGCTTATGTTTACAGTAAGTAACAGAATAAAAATAATTGCTATTTTTCTCATATTAAAGAGGTGCTTCAATATAAATTGTTGCTGCAGATTTAAAGTTTATTTGCCCAATATCTGATGCATCTACTGGTGTAACTTTATCATCTAAACTAAGCTTAACCTCTACTCTAGTAAAATTTACAACATTTGTATTTTTGGTAATATCTATAACTTCTTTTTGGTTAAAATTTAAATTATTTGCAGAAATTTTTAAGTCTTGTAATTTATAAATAAGGTTATCATCTTCATCTAAAAGCAAAATTTCCATTGTAAAATCTCTGCTGAATTCATTTTTAACCTCAAACTCAAAATCTAATTGTTGTAAATTATCTTTTATAAAACCACTCTCAAAAATTTTAACGTCAGATTTTTGAGAAATTTCAGTAATTGGTGGTGCTCCAGCTACCGACTCAAAACTTGTTGCATCAATTGTAAAAAAAGTAAGTGAAACAGAAAATGCAGGTTTTATAGTATATTCATCAATTTGATTGAAATCTAGACTTTGAGAACAAGAAAAAAACATAAAAGCGCATAAAAATATACACAGATTGTTAAAGAATTTCATAAAATATTTTTTGCTGATTATTAAACGGACAATCAGTTAAAGATATTGTTTTATTTCTAATAAGCTTTTTACTGTTGTAATATTTTTATCTGTAGCAGTTAAATCATCAAAAACACAATGTATTGCTTCTATGCCCACATTTATAGCACCTAAAACATCTGCTTCTAAGCTATCTCCAATCATAATAGAGTTTTCTGAAGTAGCTTTTGCACTTGTTAAAGCATAATTAAAAACTTTAGGATTTGGTTTTTTTACACCAACAGATTCTGAAGTAACAACTTGGTCAAAATAATGGTCTATTTTAGAGTTCAACATTTTTTTACTCTGAATTTCTTCAAAACCATTTGTAATTATATGAAGCGTATATTTTTCTTTTAGGTAATCTAATAATTCAAAAGCACCATCAAAAAGATGATTAAAATTTGCTAAATTATTAATATAATCTACAGCCAATTTATCTATTAGAGTATCAGTAATTTTATAATTTGCACCGTCAAAAGACTTTTTAAGACGTTGGTATCTTAACTCTTCTTTAGTAATCTTTTCTTCTCTATAAAGTTTCCAATATTTTAAATTAAGAGGTATGTAAACTTCTAAAAAATCTTCAATTTTTATATCTATTTTATTATCTAAAAAGATTTTTTCAAAAGTTAATTCAGAATTCTTTTCAAAATCCCATAAAGTATGATCTAAGTCAAAAAAAACGTGTTCTATTTTCATCTGTTAAAAGTAAATATTATTAATAAAATAAAAGCACATTAAGTTGTTATATTTGTATTAATAAAACAGCTTTTTTGAATAAGAAACTTCACATATTATTTCTTTGTGGTTGGTACCCTTCTAGGGTTTTACCTACTAATGGAGATTTTATAGAAAGACATGCAAAAGCTGTATCTAAAAAACACAAAGTAACTGTTTTACATATAATTACAGACAAAAACCTTAAGAATGATCTTGAGGTAATTTCTGAAGAAAAAAACAATATAACTACAAATATTGCCTACATAAGCAACACAAAAAATCCCTTTAAAAAAGCTTTACTGTTTAGAAAAGCTCTTTTTACATTGTTAAAGTTAACAGGTAATTTTGATGTTGTTCATTTAAACGAGATTTACCCTTTTGGATTTTTTAGTTTGTATTTAAAATGGTTTCAACAAAAGCCTTTTATAATTTCTGAACATTTTACGGGTTACCATTTGCCACAAGCAAAAACACTTTCGTTTACAGAAAAAAATATTTCTAGAATTATTACTAAAAATGCAACTTTTGTTTGCCCAGTTTCTAATAATTTAAAAGATGCAATGTTAAATTTAAATTACAAAGGAAACTATGTTAGAGTGCCAAATGTAGTAGATACAAGCCTGTTTTATCCTTTAGAAAAAGAAATATCTACATTTACCATTACTCATGTTTCTAATATGCTTAATACGCATAAAAATGTAGAAGGCTTATTAAATGTGGTTAAAAAACTAGAAGATAAAATAGATAATTTTAAAGTAAAATTAATTGGCGAAAACGCTAATAAATATATAGAATACGCTAATAAAAATAACTTAGACATTTCTAATATTGAATTTATAAACCAAATACCTCATCTAGCAGTAGTTTCTGAATTACAGAATAGTAATTTATTTGTGCTATTTAGTAACTATGAAAATTTACCTTGTGTAATTTTAGAATCTTTTTCTTGCGGAATTCCTGTAATTTCTACAAATGTTGGAGGAATAAATGAATTTTTTCCTAAAGATTTTGGTTTTTTAATTCCTGCTAAAGATGAAAATGCTTTATTAGAAAACATATTAAAAGTGTACAAAAATTTTAAAACAGATAAGACTAAAATGCATAATTATGTTGTTGAAAATTTTTCTGAAGATAAAATTGCATCAAATTTTGAAAACTTATATTTTAAATCTTTAAAATCTTAATTCTGAAATTAATAATTAATTACATAAAAAACTTTTTAAACAGAGCTGGCAGCTATGTGTTTTTTGCAACTGTAATTTCTAAATTATTATCTCTTTTAGCTTCTTGGGTAGCATTACAATTTATAGACAATGCTGCCTTGGGTGTGGTACTTTTTTCTTATAATATTATTCTTTTTATTATACCAATTAGTGGGTTAGGTTTGCCACAAAGCCTTATTAGGTTTAGTGCTTTAAATAAAAAATTAGAAGATAAAAACAGTATTTTTTTATATGTTTTAAAAAACGGTTTTTTAAGTTCTTTAGGTATAATTCTATTACTAATTATTAGCAGTTTCTTTATTTCTTTTCAATTTGAAAAAGCACAATTTTATATGATAATTTTATCATTTTTAATTATACCAAGTTTTCTTTTTGAAATTATTAGAGCACAGTTAAGACTAAATCATGACAACAAGAATTTTGCCTATTCAGAATTATTATTTAGCTTTATATTTATAGTATTAATAACTATACTAACTTATTATTTAAAAGAAACTGGCTATATAATTTCACTATTATTAACACCTATTTTGGTTACTTTATTCTTTATTAAAAAAGTAAATATTAAAATTAAGAAGATTAAAAAATTACCAGAATTAAATTTACAGTTCTGGAAATATGGTTTTTTTGCAAGCTTATCTAACGTAGTTACACAATTATTGTTTGTGGTAGATATTTTATTAATTGGTTATTTAATAAAAGACGCAGAAATGGTTACAAATTACAGGTATGTTTCTTTAATTCCGTTTAGTTTATTGTTCTTACCTCGTGTTTTTATCAATACAGATTTTGTAACCTTTACAGAAAAAATATATGATAAAAATTACATTAAAGAATACATTAAAAGTTACATGTTGTTATTTGTAGCTGTAAGTTTTTCTGTATTAATAATTTCTTATTTCTTCGGAAGTTTTATCTTAAGTTTATTAGATAATAGTTTTGTAAAATATAATGCTACTTTTTTTATATTGATGTTAGGAGTTTCTGGAATATTTATTTTTAGAGGACTTTTTGGAAATCTATTATCATCAATCGGTAAGGCTAACGTTAACTACTACATTGCAACTGTGGCGTTATTTTTAAATGTAATTAGTAATTATTATTTAATACCAGAATTGGGCATTAAAGGTGCTGCAATTACCTCTGCTTTGTTAATGTGGTTTACAGGAATTCTATCTTTAATTAGTTTTAAAATTCTTTATAGAAAAGCTTTATTAAAAGTTGAATAAGCTTCTTCTACTGCTCCAAAACTTCTATAGAACTTACCAATATTAGGTAAATTACCGCCTTCAAAATCTAAAATTAAATTAGTATTCTTATTTTTTTCAATAACCTTAGAAATTAAAAAACTTGCGGCTTGCTGTTTTTTTCCTTCAGTATTAAATGCCGAATAAAGATATATTAACCTCTTTTTATCATTTATAAAAAAACCTCCACCAAGTAAGATTTCGTTTTTATAAACACCTAAAATTTCTCCTTTTCCTTTTTGAAGAATTATACTAACTAAATTGATTAATTTAGTTTCAGGAATTTTATATGAATAATTATTTTTCTGAATTTCTATTAACTTATTAATAGAAATTGGTATTAACTTTAAGTTTGCCTTCTGCCCTACTTTTACAGCATGTTTTCTTCCTTTAGAAAAATCTTTTTTTATTTCTGAATATTCTCTAGATAAATTTAAAGTGTAATTAATTCTACTAGTACTTTCAGGTAATAAATAGTTTTCTGAACTTAAATTTAAAGAAATTTTTAAAAATTTAGATGGAATATGTTCTAATATTTCCTTTTGAAAATCTTTAGAAATTATTTTATTAGAAAAAACACCTAATTGCTGGCAAAAGTAAGGTTGTGTAATATATTTTAAGAATAGCTTTTTATTAAAAGGAATTGGTAATACTGTTTCGTAATCATCAACAACTAAAACGCTCCAATTTTCTGCTACAACATCTAAATACCAAGAAAAAGCATAAATTCTAGATTGTATAGATTTCTCTATACAATTATTATACTTCTTAATATCTAAATCTTTTCTTCTAACGTATTTTATCATTCTAAGAAGTGGCAATTTTTATCATAGATTCGTACAAACGCTTCCAACCTTTCCATCTTAAATGATTACTTAAACTTTCATTATGAAACAAAGTAATAAACGTACCATTTACAGCTTTTACTTCATTTCTTAAATCTCTAATTTTACCTAAAGATTGTTTTGGAGTAATTTTTAAATAATCATTTAAAGTAGTATCCATTAATGCAAAAGGAAATACTTTTAAAGGTGTTTGAATTTCAAAATCTAAATCGTAAAAATAAAAAGGTGTACATGTACTTGCTCTAAAACCAACATTGCTGGCATAACCCATAGAATGGTCTTCTTGAATTTCTAAATCTATAAGTTGTTGGTAGGTTTCTGGTAAATTAAAACGTAAATAATGCTGTCTAGATCTAATAACGGGTGTATTTGTTATATTTTCTAAACGTTCTTTTTCCATTTTTAAAAGAGATGGATTTTGCATCGTAAAATAAGAAGGGTGCAAACCTACTCTAGCATAATCTACCAAATCTTTAATAAGTAATCTGTATTTATTCTTAGACGCAGAAACATTGGTATCGAAAGTGGTGTAATCTCCTATAGAGCAAAAGAAAATAGTTCTTATATCTTGCGCTTTTTTAATATTTAATATTTTTTGAAAATTATCAAAAGGATCTCTTTTTATATTTAAAGTTACTGTAAATCTGTACCAAACAGTTAACAATCTTAGTTTAAATAAATCGTTTATAAAACCGCCAAAAGTTCTTACAAAGTTTTTATGCTTGTAAGCAAATGCATTATCTATGTCTATTGTAGAAATGTATTTGTAAGTTCTATTTTTGTATTCATAATCAGGAAATTTTTCCTTCAATTTAGACAATAATTTATACGCCCAAATATCTACAACTGGTTTCTCTAAAAATCCGTTTTTAAAAGCTAAACTTTCTGCAGCTGTATAACGCCCATGAACATCTTTTACATGGGGTAAATACTCTTCATAACGAGAGATTAAATAGAAACTTGCCGCAAAAATATCAAAAGGAATTGCAGATTTACTTCCTGCCACAAAAAAGCAAGGTACTTCTTCCCATTTTTGAATATTAATATCTAAATCATTAACACCTTGTTCAAATAATAAATCGTTACTTTTTATAAAAAACTCGTTGCCTAATGGAGTTTTTGTATAACTTAATTTGGGACCATTGTGTGCCACAAACTCTTCCACTTTTGTGGTAAAATCTACAGAAATTAATAGTGTTCTTGTTAAAATATGTTTAAATATATAACGAACTCTAGGTGTAATTTTATGTGTGTAAACTAATATCATTCTTTGTAAAGTTGGCAATAATCAATCTTAAATTATAGTCTTTATTCGTTATCAGCAAGTTAATTGCTTAACATAGAAGCTATAAAATTCCTTCATCTGCAAAGCTAAAATAAGCTTTTTCAGTAATAATTAAATGATCTAAAAGTTTAATGTCTAAAGTTATGCTAGCTTCTTTAATTTTTTGTGTTAATTGCTTATCTGCAGTACTTGGTTCTAGTTTTCCTGAAGGATGATTATGACAGACTATAATTGCTACAGAGGCTAATTCTAATGCTCTTTTAAATACTAATCTAACATCTACAATAGTTGCCGTTAAACCACCTTTACTTATTTGAGATTTGGCTACTACTTTATTTGAATTATTTAAAAACAAAACCCAAAACTCTTCGTGTTCTAAATCTCCAATAATTGGTTGCATAACATTTGCAGCATCTTTACTACTTGTTATTTTTGGTTTTTCTAAAGCAACCTCTAGTTGTCTTCTTTTGCCTAATTCTAGAGCAGTTATTACACTAACAGCTTTTGCTTCTCCAATACCTTTAAATTCTGTAAGTTTTTCTACAGATAATTTTGCAAGCTCGTTAATATTACCATTTACAGATTTTAAAATTCTCTTAGATAAAGCAACTGCACTTTCTTCTCTGTTACCAGAACCAATTAAAATAGCAATTAATTCTGCATCGGATAACGTAGTTTTACCTTTAGCCACCAATTTCTCTCTTGGTCTATCGTCTAAAGCCCAAGATTTAATGGTTAATTTTTCCATGCTTTTTTTTTATAAATGTACAAAATTCGAATTTTAATTTACTGATTATCAAATAATCTAATATTCATTCTAAAAAGAAAAATCAAATTTTAAAAAACAGTTTCAAGACTTTCGTATCTTTGCACCTTATATTCTATCTATTTTTACATATGAAGATTATTATAGCGGGTGCAGGAGATGTTGGGTTTCATTTAGCAAAACTACTTTCTTACGAATCTCAAGATACTTACATTATAGATTTTGATGGCGATAAGCTAGATTACATTAACAATCATCTAGATGTTATTACCAAAAAAGGAGATGCAACTTCTATAAAACTTTTAAAAGAAATTGGTATTGATTCTGCAGATTTATTAATAGCAGTTACAGAAAGTCAAAACACCAACTTTACAATTTCTGTAATTGGTAAATCTTTAGGCGCAAAAAAAACAATTGCAAGAATAGACAATCCTGAATTTTTAAATGAGTGCGAGGTAGACTTTAAACAATTTGGTTTAGATTTTATGATATCTCCTCAAGAATTAGCAGCAAATGAAATAAAAATGTTGCTAAAACAGTCTTCTTTTAATGATACTGTAGAGTTTGAAAGCGGTCTTTTTAATGTTATGGGAACTGCCTTAACATACAAGTCTCCATTAGTAGATTTAACTGTAAAAGAAGCAAAACAAAAGTTTAGTAATATCGATTTTATTACAATTGCCATAAAAAGAGACAATGTTTCTCAAACAATTATTCCTAGAGGAGATACTACTTATAAATTAAACGATCAGGTATATTTTTCTGTACCAAGTTACAATGTTAAAGATTTGTATCCTATAATTGGAAAGAAAAAATTTGATATTAAAAACGTAATTATTCTTGGTGGTAGTAGTATTGGTGAAAAAACTGCAAGAAACCTATGTCAGCAAGGTTTTAATATAAAACTAATAGAAAAAGATAGAGATAAAGCAGAAAATTTAGCCGAAGAATTAGAAAATGTTCTAATTATTAATGGCGATGGTAGAGACTTAGAGCTATTAGAAGAAGAAAACATTAGAGAAACAGATGCATTTATTGCTGTTACTGGTAACTCAGAAACCAATATTATGTCTTGTTTGGTTGCAAAATCTAAAGGTGTTAAAAAAACCATAGCTTTAGTTGAGAATATGGATTATATAGAAATCTCCCAAACTATTGGTATTGAGTCTTTAATTAATAAAAAATTAATTGCTGCAAGTAATATTTTAAGGCATATTAGAAAAGGTGAAATTTTAGCATTAGCTAATTTACACAATATAGATGCAGAAGTTTTTGAATTTGAAGTTCAACCAAATGCAAAAGTTACACACAAGCCAATTAAAGATTTGAAATTTCCTAGAGAAGCCGTTTTTGGAGGAATTATTAGAAACGGAAAACCTTATATGTCTTTTGGTGAAATGCAAATAGAAAGCGGAGACAAAGTAATTGTATTCTGTTTACCAGAAGCTATTAATACTGTAGAAAGTTTATTTAGATAAATGGGAGCTTTAAATACAAAAATAATTTATCGCTTTTTAGGAATTACAGCCATGTTAAATGGGTTGTTTATGTTTTTAACCGTCCCTTTTAGTTTGTATTATGACGAAATAGAAAAATGGGGTATTTTAAATGCTGGAATTATTACCACATTTATTGGTATAATATTATACTTTCTAAATAAGCCTTCAAATACAAATATTCAGAAAAAAGAAGGCTATTTAATTGTAACTTTAGGTTGGCTAACACTATCTTTTACAGGAATGTTGCCCTATTTACTATCTGGAGCAATCCCAAGTATTTCTGATGCTTTTTTTGAAACTATTTCTGGTTATTCTACTACTGGTTCTTCAATTTTAACAGATATAGATAATATGCCAAAAGGAATTCTGTTTTGGCGAAGTGCAACACATTGGATTGGTGGAATGGGAATTATTGTTTTAACCATTGCTATTTTACCGCTTTTAGGAATTGGAGGAATGCAACTTTTTATGGCAGAAGCACCAGGACCTTCTGCAGATAAATTACATCCAAGAATTACAGATACTGCCAAAAGATTATACTTAATCTACGTTATTTTAACTTTGCTTGAGTTCTTTTTATTAAAATTTGCTGGTATGACTTGGTTCGACGCTATCAATCATGCAATGGCAACAATGAGTACTGGTGGATTTTCTACAAAATCTGATAGTATTGCTTTTTATAACGGAAAACCTTTAATACAATACATTATTATCTTCTTTATGTTTGTAGCTGGTACAAACTTCGTGTTAACTTATTTTGCTTTAAAAGGTAAGATTTATAAAGTTATACAAAGTGAAGAGTTTAAGTATTATTTATATGGTACATTAGGTGTATCTGCAGTTATAGCAATAGTTATTATCTTTTTTCAAGATCCTAATTTAGAAACTGTATTAGCACACCCCAAAGTACTAGGAGAAACAGAAAGTGCTATTAGACATTCTTTATTTATGGTTATTTCTGTTGTAACAACAACAGGTTTTGTATCTGCAGATTTTACAATGTGGAACTTTTTTGCAACTGGTATATTTTTTGCCTTATTCTTTACAGGTGGTTCTGCGGGTTCTACAAGTGGTGGTGTAAAAGTAGTTAGGCATATTGTAATGTTAAAGAATAGTTTTTTAGAATTTAAAAAAGCTTTACACCCAAATGCAATTATACCAGTTAGGTATGATGGTAAAACTGTAAGTAGAACAATTGTTTTTAATATTCTTTCTTTCTTTATTATCTACATGTTAATATTTATTATTTCTTCAGTAATTTTAACATTATTTGGTTTAGATTTTATGTCTGCTATAGGAGCTGCTGCATCTTCACTAGGAAATATTGGACCAGCAATTGGTTCTGTTAGTCCTGTTGATAATTTTGCTCATTTATCTAATGCTGCAAAATGGTTTTGTTCATTTTTAATGTTAATTGGTAGATTAGAACTTTTTACTGTTCTAATATTATTTACTCCTTTCTTTTGGCGAAAAAACTAAAAAATTAAACTAATTCAATTTTAACATATTGTTAACAAATACTAGATTTTAACCAAAATCACCTTTTTTTTCGTATTTTAGGTACTTAAAACTAACAATATGAGACAAAAATACTCTTTAAAGGCTTTTTACCTTTTAACTCTAACAATATTTACATTTTTTTCTGTGAATTCTCAAACCACAGGTGATATTGCCTTCACAGCATTTAATGCAGATGGAGATACCGATTTTTCTTTAATAAATTTAGTAGACCTATCACCAAATACAATTATTTACATTAAAGATGGCTCAGGTTTTTTAACATGGAATACAGGAAGTAGTGTTATAAAATCTGGAAGTATTACTGTCTTTACTGATGTTGATGCTGCTAGCAACCCTTTATTAGGTGTTTCAAAAGGATCTATAGAAAAAAGTGGATCTTTTAATTGGTCTGCAAGTGGTGAAGCTGTTTTTGTTTACTTAGGAACCGATAAAGATACACCAACAACATATTTAACAGGTTTAAAAAACGGAAATTTGAGTGGAGAATTAACTGGTACAGGTTTAACTGCCGGAGTTGATTTTTTGGAATTTAATCCTGTTTCTAGCCCTGACGGAGGATTTTATAGTGGATTAAGATCTACAGAAGCTGTTTACTCAAGTTATTTTGCTTTATTAATTAATAAAAATAACTGGACACGTAATACTACTGATGGTGAAGCAACACTTCCAATATCTAAAGAATCTTTTACAATATTAACTACAAATTGGTTAGGCGCTATAAGTTCTTCATGGAATGATCCTTTAAATTGGGATAATGGTGTTCCTAACTCTAGTTCTCTAGTAACAATTCCAGATTTAATGACAAATGCTCCTTCTATCGATACAAACACGAACGCAGAAGTAGGAAATATTTCTATTTCTGAAGCTGATGGATTATCAGTATTATCTGGTAGTTTAACTGTATATGGAAATGTTACAGTGAATGCAGGAAGCTCATTGTATTTAGAATCTAAAGTTACTGCGTCAAAAACTTTAGATGCAGGAACATTAATTTTAAATGGAAGTTATACTTCTGTAGATAATAACTCTTTTTTCTATTTTACAGAAACTTTTGTTGATGATACATCTGGATGGAGCTTAATCTCTTCTCCAACAATTGGAGAGTTAATAGATGGTAATACTGGAGATGGAAATTTTGCTGTATTTAATGCTTTACAACAAAGTGCTACAAACTACGGAATCGCTTTTTACGACAACTCTCAATCAGATGCTAATCTTCGTTGGGACTATTACACTAAAGCACAAGTTGATGTTGCCAATGCTAGTGCAGTCTTAACAATGGATCAAGGTAAAGGATATAGTGTTTTGCCAAATTCTGCATTAAATTCAGATACAGCAAAAGGAAATTTAGGTTTTAAAGGTAACGTACCTACTTCTGATGTTTCAATTACCGTTTCAGACAATACAGCCACTTCTGGTAATGCTTTTAACTTAGTAGGAAATCCTTATCCTGCTTATTTACCTTTTAATACTACTGCAAATTCAACTAATTTATTGTCAGAAAATTCTGGTGTATTAGAAGAGGAAACACTTTGGATTTGGGATAAAACTTCTGCTTCTTACACTACAGTTAACCAAACTACAACTGTAGGTACAGGGATAAATCAAAGACCATCACTATACATAGCTCCTGCACAAAGTTTCTTTGTAAAATCTAATAATACTGGTGGAGATTTTAAGTTTAAACAAGCAAATCAAAGCCATCAAGTTGTTGGAACGTTTAATAAAACAGAGAATTTAAGACCTGAAATTAATTTAAGCATCACAAATATCAATAAAACTTCAAATACTTCTATTTTCTATTATTCAGGAAAAACAACAGGTTTTGACAATGGTTATGATAGTTCTATTTTTACAGGTGCTGGTGATTCTTTTACAGTCTATACAAAATTAGCATCAGAAGAAAATAATAAAAAATTAGCCATTCAAACCTTACCAAAATCTAATTTTGAAACGATGATTATTCCTGTTGGAGTTTATGCGCCTTCAGATTCTGAAATAACGTTTTCTGCAAAGGGAATTAATTTACCTAAAGAACATAATATTTATTTAGAAGATAAATTAAACAGCACTTTTACTTTATTAGACGATTCTTCTAATTACGTTGCATCAGTTAAAACCAATTACACCGAAGATCGTTTTTTTATACATACTAAAACTGCTAGTGTATTAAATTCTGAAACTTTTAGTTTTAACAATATTAACATATTTAAAACAAGTAATTCTACATTAAAAATTACAGGATTAGAAAAGGAAAAAGCAACAGTATCAATATTTAATATTTTAGGTAAAACTGTAATGAATACAACTTTTGAATCTTCAACGGAAAAAAATATTACATTACCAAAACTAGCTTCTGGTGTTTATATTATTAAACTAGAAACAGAAAAAAGTAAATTGAACAAGAAAATAATTTTAGAATAATTCTTTCGAGAACTTAAAAACATTAAAAATGAAAAAACAAGTTAAAAAAGTTGAAGAAATATCTCGTAAAGAAGCTTTAAAAAAAATAGGTAATTATGGTAAATATGCCACTTTAACTGCTCTAGGAACTTATTTAATACTTAATCCACAAAAAGCACAAGCACAAAGTCCAGAAGTACCAGGAACCAATTTTTAACATATTAAAAACTAAGCAAAAAAACGTCTCGAATTTTTTCGGGACGTTTTTTGTTTAGAATATTATAGAAATTACTTACTTTTATTTTTCATGAAAGAACAGTCTCAATTTTTACATAAAAGAATAGAAGAAAAAACAATTGTTTGGTTTGAAAATAATAACGAATATTTAGTTTTAGAAAACACAACAGCAGATATTTTAAAAAGATTAAGTAAAGGAGTTTCTGTGAAAGAAATAGCCACTTCATTAGCCAAAAAACTTAGTGTTCCTTTAGATAAAACAATAGATTTTGTTTTAAATTTAGAAAAGAAAATTTACGCTAAAAAATCTACTACAAATAGTACTATTATTAATGATTATAGAGATATAAGTAAACCAAAACAATTTGAGTTTACAAAATTTTATAAAATAAATGATTTAATATTTAAGGTAGAGTTTTCTTCTGAATATGAATTGTACTTAGTACATCCAAAATTTGCACACTTAGAAATTAGAGACAACCATAAAGCAAACTTTACATTTACTGTTTTTTTACATAATAATTTTATTTTCTTCTATGTAGATAAGAACTTTATAGGCGCTTGGGATAAAAAAGAAGTTCATTTTTTTCAAGGAAAATTCTCTATGGAATTAATTCAAAAAATTCATCAAAAAGAAGAAAGTGAATGGTTAGGAGTTTTTCATGCATCTGCTGTTTCTAACGAAGAAAAATCTATTTTATTTTTAGGAGATTCTGGCAATGGAAAAAGTACTTCCTTGGCATTACTTCAAGGAAACGGGTATACATGTTTAGCTGACGATTTTGTACCAATAGATGTTAATAAGAAGGAGGTTTATAGTTTTCCTGCATCAATATCGATAAAAAAAAATAGTTTAGAAGCATTACTTCCACTCTATCCAGAATTAGAAAACTCTGCAGAATATCATTTTAAAAGACTTAATAAAGTTGTTAGATATTTAAAACCTAATAATAAAAATTTTAAAGCTCATTTACCTTGTAAGGATTTAGTTTTTATAAAGTATGAAAAAAACAGTAATATTAAATTTGATAAGATTTCTAAAATTGATGCTTTTCAACAACTGGTACCCGATTCTTGGTTGTCACCAATAAAAGAGAATTCAGAATCTTTTTTAGAATGGTTTAGCACTTTAAATTGTTATCAAATAACCTATTCTGATAATACAAAAATGATTGCAACTGTTTCTAAAATATTTAAAAATGAATTATAAAGAAACGTTATTTTTTGTAGCTAAATGTTTAACTATTACTTTAGAGGAAAAGAATAAATTAGAAATTGAAGAACACTTAAAAAATAAAGAAATAGATTGGGATTCTGTAGTTAAAGTAAGTACGCAGCATTATGTTTTTCCTGCGTTGTACTGTAATTTAAAAAGAGCTAATTTTCTTCAATATTTACCTGAAGAATTGGTGAATTATATGATTCATATTACTGATTTAAACAGGGAAAGAAATAAACAAATTATAGAACAAGCCATAGAAATTAACACGTTGTTATTAGCTAATAATATTACGCCTATTTTCCTAAAAGGAACAGGGAATTTGCTAGAAGGTTTGTATGAAGATATCGCAGAAAGAATGGTTGGTGATATTGATTTTATTGTTTCAATGGAAGATTTTAATATATCTGTAGATGTATTAAAAGAAAAAAAATATTCTGCTAAAGATGAGGTTTACATGAATTTTCATTGGCATTACCCTAAGATGGTAAAAGAAGGTAGTATTGCAGCTGTAGAAGTTCACAGTAAAATTCTAAAAAAACCTTACACTCAATTTTTAGATTACAAAACTATTCAAAAAGATTCTTTTTCATCTAATAATTGTGCTGTCGCTTCTTATGAAAATCAATTTCTAATAAGTATTTTACAGAAGCAAATTAATGATAATCTATATTATTCTAAATCTATTGCACTGAGAAATGTTTATGATAGTTTTCTATTATCCTTTAAAATTAAAAAGAAAAATAGGATTATAAATAATAAGAAAATTAATAAATATCTTAATAATTATAAATGTTGTCTTTCAGAAATATTAAATTCTCCTAGCAATATTAATTTCACAGAAAATAAAGAATCAAGAAAATATTTAAACTCATATTTAAAAATTATTAGTAATTCTAAAGAAGAACTATATAAAGTTAAAATTTTGAATTCCTACATTAAAATTAAAGATAAAGTTAAAATTTTACAATATTCGTTTACTGATAAAAACTATAGTGATTATACCCTTAGAAGGTTAAAAAACATTAATTTTTATTCGAAACAATTGGGCTTAAAAAAACCTAACCCAAACGCTTAACTTCATCAAAATCTAAACCGCCATAATTACCAGAACTCATTAATAATAAAGCTGTATTATCTAGATTTTGCTTAAATAAAAAGTCTTTAAATTCTTCAGGATTTGTATAGATAATCAAATCTTCTCTTTCAAATGCTTTTGCTATTTGCTCTTTAGTAACTTCTTCTAATTGTTTAATTTTTACAGCATGAGGAGAATAAAAAACAACAGCTTTATCTGCAAAATCTAAAGCTCCTTTGTATTCTGCCAAAAACTCTGCATTTAAACTAGAATAGGTGTGTAATTCTAAACAAGCCAAAACTGTTCTTTTAGAATACTGATTTTTAACAGCTTTTGTAGTTGCTGCAACTTTACTTGGGCTATGTGCAAAATCTTTAAAAATTACTGTAGAATTACTTTCTGCTATTTTTTCTAAACGCTTGCTTGCACCTTTAAAACTTGCAATCGCTTCATAAAAATCATCTTCATCAATACCCATATGTTGACAAATCCATTTTGCTCCTGCTAAATTCTGGAGATTATGATTTCCAAAAATTTCTAAAGGCAAATTTCCTTCCGAAGTTTCTAAATATGTAATTCCGTTTTCTATAAAGTGTTTTGGAGTTGTATAAGGGTATTTTTTTATGTGATTCTCTGAAGATTCTACAACATCTTTTACAACCAAATCTTCTTCGTTGTAAATCATGCTTCCTCCATTAACCATAGAATCTGTAAAAATTCTAAATTGTTCTGTATAATTTTCAAAAGTTGGAAAAACATTAATATGATCCCAAGCAATACCACTTAACAATGCAATATTTGGTTTATATAAATGAAATTTTGGACGCATATCTATAGGAGAACTCAAATATTCATCTCCTTCTAAAACAATAAAATCGTTTTCTTCTGTTAAATGAACCATAGTTTCAAAACCTTCTAACTGTGCACCAACCATGTAATCTACTTCTTTTTCATGATAATTTAATACATGAAGAATCATAGAAGTTATTGTTGTTTTTCCGTGAGAACCACCAATTACAACACGTGTTTTGTCTTTAGACTGCTCATATAAAAATTCTGGATAAGAATAAATTTTTAATCCTAATTCTTGTGCTTTTAATAATTCTGGGTTGTCTTTTTTTGCATGCATTCCTAAAATAATTACATCTAAATCAGATGAAATTTTCTCTGGAAACCAACCAAAATCTACAGGTAATAATCCATATTTTTCTAATCTAGATTTAGAAGGATTGTGAATTGTATCATCAGAACCAGAAACTTGGTATCCTTTTTGGTATAAAGCTATTGCTAAGTTGTGCATTGCGCTTCCGCCAATTGCAATAAAATGAATGTTCATTAAACAGAATTTTTAAAAAAGTAAAAGTACAAAAGCTCTTTACAATATTGATTATATTTAGAACCAAACTCAATTAAAAGTTACTTTTACTTGTAAAAAGTATAGGTTTACTAATTTTAAGTTGATTTACAACCCGATTTTTACGTGCTTTGAGGCATTAAAATCTATTGATTATGAAAAACAGAATTGCAACTATTTTATTAATGATATTATTTTCTTTAACAACAAACTCTCAAAATAACTTTACACAACTTTGGACAAAAGTTGAAAAGTTAGAAGTAGATAATTTACCTAAATCTGCTTTAAAAGTTGTTGAAGAAATTTACCTAAAAGCTAATAAAGAAAATAATTCTCCAGAATTAATTAAGACATTATTTTACAAAAGTAAGTTTTCTTTAACTTTAGAAGAAGATGCACAGTTAAAAGTAATCAATCAATTTAAAGAACAAATTTCTAAGAGTGTATTTCCTACAAAAAATGTATTAGAAAATGTGTTAGCCAATTTATATTGGCAGTATTATACTCAAAATAGATACAAGTTTTACAAAAGAACAGCTACCAAAAACAAAGTAAATAGTAAAGATTTTAGAACTTGGGATTTAAATACACTTTTTAAAGAGATTCACTTCCATTTCAATTCTTCATTAGTAAATGAAACTAAGCTTCAAAAAATCAATATTGAAAATTTTTCTGAAATTCTTCAAATAGAATCAGACAACAAAATATATAGTCCAACACTTTATGATTTTTTAGCAAATAATGCTTTAATATTTTATAAATCTTCAGAAACTTCTATTACAAGACCTTCGTATAAATTCACAATAAATAATTCAGATTTTATAAATGAAGCTCGTAATTTTTCAACCTTAAAAATAGTTTCTAAAGACAGTATTTCTTTGCAATTAAATGCTTTAAAAACGTATCAAAAATTAATTGCTTTTCACTTAAAAGGAGGTAATAAGAATGCATTGGTTGCAATAGATATTGATAGATTAAACTTTGTAAAAGAAAATGCAAATTTTAATAATATTGAAAAAAAATATTTAGAAACTTTAGAAAAAGCGAATACAAATAATAAAAGTCATGAATCTAGTAGCTTGTATGCTTTTGAAATTGCCCAAACATTAAATAAAAAGGCTAATAATTATCAAAATTCAAAAGAAGCTAAAGAAACATATAAAAACAGAAAGGCATTAGAAATTTGTAATGAAAATATAAAAAGATTTCCAAAGAGTTTAGGTGCAAAGAAATTAGCAATTTTAAAATCGAATATTTTAGATACATCATTATCTCTAAAAGTAGAGCAATACATACCAATAAACACAAATTCTAGAATTTTAGTTTCTTATAAAAATATAAATCAGCTTTATTTTACAGCTTATAAAATATCAGAAAAACAACAATTAGAGTTCAATAAAATTTACAATAACAAAGAAAAATTAGCTTTCTTAAATACATTAGAAAAAACTAAAAACTGGAGAGCATCTTTAAGAAATGAAAAAGATTATTTAAAACACTCAACAGAAATAATTGTTCCTAAATTAGAAAGTGGTTTATATCTAATTTTGGCCGCTGAAAAAGAAATAATTTTAGAAAACAATTTATACGGAACAACAACCTTACAGGCTACAAACTTAACTTTAGTTACAAGTAATTTTGATAATAAACACAATTACCAAATTGTAGATAGAAATTCAGGTAAGCCCATAAAAAACGCTGAGTTACATTTAAAAAATCAAAAAAGAAATTACGGGAAAATAATAAATAAAAAACTGATTACCGATAAAAACGGTTTTGCTTCTTTTAGTAGTACAAACAATTACAATAATGTTGTAATTTCAGTTAAAACTAAAGATGATAGTGCAACTTTTGGTAATTATTATTTATATAATCAACAAAGAAATAACGTTACCAAAACTAAAGAGCAAACTTTTTTAAAGCCTTTTATTTTTACTGATAGAAGTATTTATAGACCAGGACAAACTATCTATTTTAAAGCTATTGTTATTAAAAAAACCGGACAAAATTCTGAAGTTTTTAAAAACGAATTTGTAAAGGCAACCTTAAAAGATGTAAACAATCAAAATGTTAAAACTTTAGATTTAAAGTTGAATGAATTTGGTTCTATTGCAGGAGAATTTATACTACCAAATAATGGTTTAACTGGCGAATACACAATAGAAATTAACGAAAGATTAGCAAAAGACAGCAATGTTTATTATGAATTTGATTATAATAATTCTGTACAAATTTCTGTAGAAGAATATAAAAGACCTAAATTTAAAACAGAGTTTAAGCCAATTACAGAAAGTATAAAAGTAAACGATTCTGTTACTATTACAGGTTTTGCTAAATCTTTTTCTGATACAAATATAACAGACGCAACTGTAGTTTACAGAGTTCATAGAAAAGTACAATACCCAAGTTGGTATTATTGGAGAAGACCAAATTATAATTCTGATGCACAAGAAATTACCAATGGAAAAGGTATTACTAATGATAAAGGAGAATTTGAAATTACATTTAAAGCAATACCAGATGAAAAAGTTTCAAGAGAAAATTTACCAATTTTCTCTTATGAAATTACTGCAGATGTAACAGATATTAATGGTGAAACTAGAAGCGCTACAACTGTTGTAAAAGTTGGTTACCATTCTTTAGAAGCAACAATTTCTATAGATGAGAATATTGATAAAAAAGACGATAACTTCTTTATAAATATTGATACAAAAAATTTAAACAACCAGTTTGTTGCTGCTAAAGGAATTGTGAAAATATACAAATTACAAGCTCCTAAAAATCCTTTAAGAAAAAGACCTTGGTCTACACCAGATTATCAAGATATTTCTGAAAATGAATTTAGAAATTTATTTCCTAATGATGCATATTCAGAAGATGAAACAAGTGAAGAAAACTGGAAAAAAGGAACTTTAATATTTACACGAAAATTTGACACAGAAAATGCAAAAGAAATTCAATTTAAAAACATTAAAAAATTAGTTTCTGGAAAATATATTGCTGTTTTAGAAAGCCAAGATAAATTTGGGCAAGCTGTTAAATATGAAAAGAAGTTCAATATTTTTTCTTTAAAAGAAAAAGAAGTTGAAGACAATAAATTGTTTGTTATTAATACTAATAAAAGTAATTATAAAGTTGATGATGTTGTAGAATTACAAATTGGTTCTGCTTCTAAAGACATTACTGTAGTTCTACAAATTGAAAAAAATCATAAGATTGTAGAAACTTCTCTTTATAAATTAAATAACAGAACAAAAACAATAAAAATACCTGTTAATAAAGAAGATGTTGGAGGTTTTGCTGTAAAATATCATTTTGTAAATTATAATTTTTTTAAAAGCGGAAGTTTATTAATTAATGTAATTGAGAAACCAAAAAGCACAATAGCCATTGAAACAAATATTTTTAGAGACAAGTTACAACCTGGTGCAGAAGAAACTTGGAATTTCACGATTAAAAATGACAAAAACGATAAAGTTACAGCAGAAGTTTTAGCCTCTATGTATGATGCATCTTTAGACGAATTTAAATCTCATAATTGGAGTTTTAATCCGTTTACAAGAAAAAACACCTACTCTTCTTACAGTACAAGCAATGCTAACGAAAGTTTTGGAATTCATAATTTTTATATTAAAAATGATCATAGAAATTATAGTTCTTATCCATCTATAAATTATGCTTCTTACAATTGGTTTGGTTTTGGTTTAAATAATAACAGATGGATTAACGATAATTATTTAAATAAATTAAAATATAAATTCAGACCCAAAAAAGTAGAAAAAACAATTATTAGTTCTGGTATATTTAATGGAACAATTAGTGGTAAAATTACAGATGAATTTAACGAACCTTTACCAGGTGTTAGTATTATTGTAAAAGGAACAACTAATGGAAAAACTTCAGATTTTAATGGAAATTATTCTCTAAAAGTTAAAAAAGGAGAGATTATAAGCTTCAATTATATTGGCTACCAATCTTTAGATGTTAAAATTTTAGATTTTTCTAAGTTGAATATCGCCTTAAAGAAAGATGCTAAATTATTAGATGAAATTGTTGTTACTGGTTATGGATCTCAAAAAAGAAAATCTAATACAGGAGTTGTTCATGCATTATCTGGAAAAGCCTCTGGATTAAAAATTGCAACACCACAAGAAGAAGCTGAAGAAGTAATATTACAAGATATTCAACTTCCTAAAGCTGACAAAAAAAATAAGATTGAAAAAACTTTAGAAGGAGTTCAAATTCGTAAAAACTTTAAAGAAACAGCTTTCTTTTTTCCGCAATTAAGAACAGATAAAAACGGAAAAGTAAGTTTTAGTTTTACAATGCCAGAAGCATTAACACGTTGGAAATTACAATTACTTGCACATACATCAGAATTAAAATCTGCTACAAAAACCTTAACAACGGTTACTCAAAAAGAACTAATGGTAGTGCCAAATGCACCAAGGTTTTTAAGAGAAAAAGATACAATTACCTTAAGTGCAAAAATTAGTAACTTAACAAACAATTCCTTAAATGGTTTTGCCATACTTGTTTTAACGGATGCAATTACTGGTAAAGAGATAAATTCTGAATTAAACAATTTAGAATCTACCAGAAAATTTACGGTAGATAAAGATGGAAATACCAATGTTTCTTGGAGTTTATCAATTCCTGAAACTGTACAAGCTGTTCAATATAAAATTGTAGCAAAAGCAGGTTCATTTTCTGACGGAGAACAAAATGTTTTACCCGTGTTAACAAACAGAAAATTAGTTACAGAAACATTACCAATGTGGATAAGATCTAACCAAACAAAAAAGTTTACGTTAGATAAGTTGAAAAACAACACTTCTTCAACTTTAAAAAACCATAAATTAACGTTAGAAATGACTTCTAATCCGGTTTGGTATGCAATTCAATCCTTACCATATTTAATGGAATATCCTTATGAATGTGCAGAACAAATATTCTCTAGATATTATGCAAATACCTTAGCAAGTTTTGTTGCAAATTCAAATCCTAGAATTCAAGAAGTTTTTAATGCTTGGAAATCTTCCGACGCTTTGTTAAGTAATTTAGAAAAAAATGAGGAATTAAAATCGTTAATTATTCAAGAAACACCTTGGTTAAGAGACGCACAATCTGAAACAGAACAAAAGAAGAGAATTGCTTTATTATTCGATTTAAATAAAATGAAAAATGAGCAAGAAAAAGCCATTAATAAATTACAAGACATTCAAATGAGTTCTGGTGGTTTTCCTTGGTTTAAAGGCAGCGATTATGCAAGTACTTTTATTACCCAACATATTGCAACTGGTTTTGGTCATTTACAAAAACTAGGTGTTTCTAATTTTGATAATTCAACTAAAAAAATGATTGAAAAATCTGTAAAATTTTTAGATGGAGAATTGTTAGAACAATATCAAAAACTACTTAAAAGAGCTGATAAAATTAAGCAAGAAGCCGAAACAAAAAAGAAAGGTGAACAAGCTTATAAAGATTATTTATCAAAAAATAATTTAGGGTATTTCTCTATTCAATATTTATACATGCGTAGTTTTTATGATGCTATTTCTAAAGGTAATAAATTAGAAGAAGCTGTAAAATATTATAGCAATCAATCTGCAACATATTGGAACAATTATAATTTATATGCAAAAGGACAAATTGCGTTGTCTCTTTTTAGAAGTGATAATAAATTGATTGCAAACAAAATTTTAAGTTCACTAAAGGAAAACGCTATAAATTCTGAAGAACTTGGTATGTACTGGAAATCTAATATGGCTGGTTATTACTATTATGAAGCACCAATTGAAACACATGCTTTAATGATAGAAGTTTTTTCTGAATTAGAAAACAACTCAAAAACTATTGATGATTTAAAAGTTTGGTTATTAAAAAACAAACAAACCAATAGATGGAAAACTACAAAAGCAACTACAGAAGCTGTGTATGCTTTATTATTAAACGGAAGCGATTGGGTTTCTATTACAGAAATGGTAGATATAAAAGTAGGAAATACTATAATTGAACCTGCTAAATTAGAAAACGTAAAAATAGAAGCTGGAACGGGTTATTTTAAAACTTCTTGGAACAAGAATGAAATTAAGAAAGAAATGGCTGATGTTACAATTACTAAAAAAGGAAATGGTATTGCTTGGGGTAGTTTATATTGGCAATATTTTGAAGATTTAGACAAAATTACTTCAGCAGAAACTCCTTTAAAATTGAATAAAAAACTATTCTTAAAAACAAATACGGATACAGGTAAACAATTAGAAGAAATTACAACAGAAACACAATTAAAAATTGGCGATTTAATTACTATTAGAATAGAATTAACTACAGACAGAAACATGGAGTTTATTCATATGAAAGACATGAGAGCTTCTGGCGTAGAACCAATAAATGTACTTTCTAAATATAAAAGACAAGATAATTTAGGATATTATGAAAGCACAAAAGATGCTGCTACTAATTTCTTTTTTGATAGGTTACCAAAAGGAGTTTATGTTTTTGAATATGATGTAAGAGTTAATAATGCAGGTAATTTTAGTAACGGAATTACAACAATACAAAGTATGTATGCACCTGAATTTAGTAGTCATTCTAAAGGTGTACGTTTACAAATTAGTAAATAATACTTATTTGTATTACAATTTAATTCGATAGAGTTCATCTTAAAAAAGAATTCGCACTAATTTTGTAACTCAATAAAAATATAAATACAATTATGAAGAATACACTTTTAATTATTGGTCTATTAGTAGCAGGTGCTTTTTCTGCAAATGCGCAAAGTATTTCTAAAAATGCAATTGGTTTGCGTCTAGGTGATAATGATGGTTTTGGAGGAGAAATTTCTTACCAAAGAGCTTTAGGAGATAATAACAGATTAGAAATAGATTTAGGTTTAAGAGATAACAAAAATTACGATGGTTTTAAAGCAACAGGTATTTACCAATGGCTTTGGAATATAGATGGTGGTTTTAACTGGTATGCTGGTGTAGGTGGTGGTTTAGGAAACTACAGTGGTAAAGATGGTAGAGATTTTTCTGAAACCTTTATTTTTGCTGCTGGTGATATTGGTATCGAATATAACTTTCCTGATGCACCAATTTTACTTTCTTTAGATTTAAGACCAGAGTTTGGTTTTGGAAATACTTTTAACGATTTTGATAATGATATTGCTTTTGGTATTAGATACCAATTCTAAGTAAACCAATTATAGATATTAAAAAATCCTCTAAATTAATTTTTAGAGGATTTTTTATTTTTATTTTTTTGGTGGAAATTCTTTTAAAATTTCTTGAACTACTTCCTTTAAATACAATTCTCTTTTTTCTGGAGTTCTGTTTTCTTTAATAGTAGATTTTAAAGAACCTTCCCAAAACAGTTCATTTGTACTTGCATTTACAAACTTTATAATTAACTTCTCATCTACTTTTTTACCACCAATTGGTATTCCTCCAGAAACTCCAAAACCTCCATTTCCTAGACCAATTCCTATTGTATTTTGATTATTATTATCCTCAATTTTTGTATCAAAGAAGATTAAAAAATCTGGAGTACTATTTTGTTGAAGATTAATAGAATTTAAATTTTCTTGAATGTAAGAAGTAATTCGTTTTACATCAAATTCATTTAAATTTTCACCATTATCCTCATAAAAATCGAAGGTTTTAAATTTAGAAAAATCTTCTTTTACATCATAATCTGTAACAACTTTTGATGCTGAACATGAAATTAAAAAGCAGATAAAAATGAATTTGATATTTTTCATAAATAAATTTTTATTTACTTAATTACAACTCTAGTTGGTGTATCTGTACCATTAATAATACTTTCTGTTCCTTTTGCAACAGCTTGTATTGTTTGCGTAATAACAGTCATATTTAAAGTTTCAGCTTCATCAGTTAATTTATGATAATCTGGATCTACATCTATTGGCGTAGTAGAAAATGTATGAGAAGGCACACCTAATCTTGCTAAAGAAGCATTATCTGATCTAAAAAATAAATTAAATTTCTTGTACGGATCTGGAAATAATTGATACCCTGTTCCTTCTAAATTCTTTTGAATAATTTTACCAAAATCTGAACGATCGAAACCAGTTAACCAAGCTGTATTGGGTCCAAAACTTGGTGTTTTACCAATCATTTCTAAGTTTATACCTGCTACAAACTTACTAGCATCAATTCCTTTTCCAAAATGTGTAGAACCAATTAAGCCCATTTCTTCTGCTGTAAAAGCTGCGAAAACAATAGTTCTTTCATTACCAACCTTTTTAAAATATTTTGCTAAAGCTAAAAGACCAGTTACACCAGAAGCATCATCATTAGCACCATTGTAAATAAGATCTCCTTCTCCACTCTTTTTCATTCCTAAATGGTCATAATGAGCAGAAATAATTACAATTTCTTCTTTTTTACTATTTCCTTCTAAGACACCAATAATATTACTAGATGTAATATCTTCTTTAGTTCTTCTGTTTTTAAAAGTAAGCGTTTGTCTATAATTTGATAAATCTCCAAAATTACTTAAACCTATTTTTTTGTATTCGTTTTCTATATAAACAGCTGCTTTTTCAATTCCTGCTGTTCCAGATTTTCTACCTTCCATATCATCTGCAGCCAAAGTATACAAGTGTTTTCTAACTAAATTAGAATCTATAAAAAAAGTTTTTTCTGCTTTTACATAATTTCCAGAAATACCATCAGCACCTTTTTTTCCGTTTAAACCTGGTTTACCAGCTGTTCCATTTTCACCATCGTTTCCTTTTGTAACAACAGCACAGCTATATATGGCAACTAAAACTATTAAAAAACTTACTATTTTTTTCATTTTTATTATATTTTAAGGTATAAATATACCAATTAAATCAATAATAAAAAGGAATTTTATATTTCTTAACAGGTTTCTAAATTGAAATTTTCACTATTTAAAAACGTTAAATTTTATGTATTTTTGTTGAAAATTTACACAAATGATTTTATCTGAAATTCCGAATATAAAACACGTTAACTCTAATAACTTTTTCTTATTAGCTGGCCCTTGTGCTATCGAAAGTGAAGAAATGGCAATGAGAATTGCTGAAAAAGTAATTACTATTACAGACAAATTAGAAATTCCTTATATTTTTAAAGGAAGTTTTAAAAAAGCAAACAGAAGTAGAATAGATAGTTTTACAGGAATTGGAGACGAAAAAGCATTAAAAATTTTACGTAAAGTTTCTGAAACTTTTAATATACCTACAGTTACAGATATTCATGAAGTTTCTGATGCTGCAAAAGCTGCAGAATATGTAGATGTTTTACAAATACCTGCATTTTTAGTTAGACAAACAGATTTAGTTGTGGCTGCTGCTAAAACAGGTAAAGTTGTAAACTTAAAAAAAGGACAATTTATGAGTCCTTCTGCAATGAAGCACGCAGTACAAAAAGTAAAAGATGCGGGCTCTAACAAAGCGTGGATTACAGATAGAGGAACTATGTTTGGTTACCAAGACATGATTGTAGATTTTAGAGGAATTCCTGAAATGAGAGAATTTGCACCTACCATTTTAGATGTTACACATTCTTTACAACAACCAAATCAAACTGCAGGTGTAACAGGTGGTAGACCAGAAATGATTGAAACAATTGCAAGAGCAGGAATTGTAAATAATGTAGATGGATTATTTATTGAAACGCATTTTGACCCTAAAAATGCAAAATCTGATGGAGCAAATATGCTACATTTAGACAATTTAGAAGCACTTTTAACTAATTTAGTTGCTATTAGAAAAACAATTAATAAGTTATAATTTTTAAATATAATTTTAAGTTAACTAAACCATTCAGATATAAATTTGAATGGTTTTTTTTATGAATAAAATACAAAGGCACAATAATTGTTTAGCTTAATTGTTAACTTTTATATTATGAAACAATTCCTTTTTTTCTTTTTATTGATTTCCTTTTCTACAATTTCTCAAAATTTCGAGAATGTAGATAACATAGTTCTTAAGTATCCTAAATTTTCTAAAGTTGAAGATTTAGCTTCAAGAATTGAAAAAGATTTCTCTAAAGATGAAGAAAAAGTACGTGCTGCATTTTTTTGGTTAGCAAAAAATATTCGATATAATTTAAAAGAATACTTCAATCCTAAAACCAGAAGTTATCGTTTTAGTTATTCTAATGAAGCTGAAAAGTTAGCAAAAATGAAAGCCGCAAAAGATAAAATTATAACTATTGCTTTTAGAACAAAAAAAGGTGTTTGTGAAGAATATGCGCAAGCTTTTAAAAAAATATGCGATTTATTACAAATTGAAGCAAAAGTTATAAAAGGTTATGTTAGAAACTTACCCAGTGAAATTGGCAAACCAAAAAGAGAATCTAATCACGCTTGGAACGCTGTAAAACTGAACAACAAATGGTTATTATTAGATGCTACTTGGGCAGCTGGTTTTGAAGAAAATGGTAAATGGATTCAGAAGTTTAATAATTATTTTTATAATATTCCTAAAGAGAAAATCTTTAAAACTCATTTTCCAGAAAACACTATTTGGGTATTAAGATTTGGAAGAATTACTAAAGAAGAATTTTACAATCAGCCAATTTACGGACAAGAATTTTTAGCTTCAAATATTGAGTTAATTTCTCCGAAAAATGGAATTATAAATATTGAAAAAGATAAAAATATTGTTTTGAAGTTTAAAAAATTAAACTCTAATTCTTCTTTTATTTATAGCTTTAAAGAAACCAAATATGCTAAAAAACCATTATTAGAAACCATAAATAATATTACTACGTTAACAATTCCTAATCCGAATAAAAATTCTGAATTGTATTTATTTTTAAACAATAAAATTGCGCTTCAGTTTAAAATTGAATAATTAACTTCTCTTATAAAAACCTTTATCTTTTAATAAATGTGCTTCTTCTAAAACAGACAATAAAACTTCTTCATTTATATCTTCAATTGAAGTATATCTTAAGGATTTTACAACTTTTCTGTTTTCTGTAATTAAAAACTCGTTGTATTTTGTTAAATGAGCAGAAACCCAAAAAACCACATCTACGTAACCTTTCTTTTTAGACGGGTTTAAATAACAAAAAGGTTTATCATTTAAATAATAAAAAGGAATTTTCCATTTAAATTGTAAATCTACTTCAGGAAAAGTAGTTTCAATTAAAATCTGCAAATGCAACAAAATAGATTTAAAAGGTTCTGGTTGGTTTAAGATATATTCTTCTGCTGGTTTCATAATTTTAAGAACGATACTCTTCAATTTTGTATCTTTACGAAAGTTATAAAATATATGGTAAAAAAAGCGCAATTACACGATAATTTTGAAGTCAACTTTATCTTAAAAGGTTTTACAAGTATTCTTATTGGAGGTTATTTTTTTCTTTTAAGTTATATTTATAAATACATTTTAGACAGTTATTTGGTAGATGGCCATACTTTAGGTCTGCTATCTCCTCAAATTATAGAAATTATCTTTATTTCTCTTGCATTTATATTTGTCTTATTTTCTTCATTAGCTTTATTTTTTGGAGGAAAAAGAAGCGCAAAAAAACATCAATTTAAATTATGGAATCGTAAAACCAAAACAACTTTTTATAAATATTTATTAGGAGTAGTTATCGTTTTTTCAAGTTCAATAATTTTAATGAAGCTTGGTTTTATAGATTTTATTACACCTCTATTTTTAATAATTTACTCGGTATTTTTGTTTCTACTGAAAAATAAAACACGTAAAAACATTCTTATTCTAAGTGGTTTATCCCTTCTTTTAGGAATATATTGTTTACTAATTCCTGGCTATTGGTATTCTTCTTTTACTATTTTAGCTATTGCTCACGCCACTTATGGCATGGTAGAAAGATAATATTAATCTCCAATTTTAAAACCAGGTTTTACATAACCTTTAGGTACATTTTCTGGTGGAACGGTTAACACATTTCCATCTCTAACTGCGTTATAATGTGGAGACAAAATTTCTATACCAGCATTGTGTAATTCATTCTTTATACTTTCATGTAACTGAGAATAAATAAGTGCACCTTTTTCTGGGTTTTTAGTATGACAATTAATTTCATAATTTATATAGAAATCGTCTAAACTTTTAACCAAAACAAAAGGTTCTGGACTTTCTAAAACCATTTTTGTGTTTTTTGCACCTTTTACCAAAGCTTTAATAACATCTCCACTAGGAACATCGTAACCAATAGTTACAGAAGTGTGTAAAATTACACCTAATTCTTCTGCTGCATTTTTACTGAAATTTATTATATGATTTCCTAAAATAGTAGAATTTGGTACAGTAACATCTAAATTCTTAATCGTTTTAACTCTAGTTA
This sequence comes from uncultured Polaribacter sp., assembly GCA_963975825.1. Taxonomy (GTDB): domain Bacteria; phylum Bacteroidota; class Bacteroidia; order Flavobacteriales; family Flavobacteriaceae; genus Polaribacter. The sequence continues at coordinate 55,015 of CAXBIR010000002.1, read as the reverse complement.
CTAATAAGCTTCTTTCTGTTACATCTCCAACAGTATTTCCTATTTCTACCCTATCTCCTACTTTAAATGGTCTCATATAGGTTATTACTACACCTGCAACAATATTAGAAATTGCTGCTGTAGAACCTAAAGAAAAGAGTACTCCAAAAAATATAGAAAGGCCTTTAAATGCATCGGATTGCGATCCTGGAATATATGGCCAACAAATAACTACAGCAAAAGCAATAACAACTACTCTAATTAAATTAAATGTTGGTTTAGCCCAATCTGCATGAAAACCATCTAATCTAACAGACTCCCTTTCTAGTTCACCTGTTAAATACTTTAAAAACTTTAATAGATACTTAGTTAAAAGCACAATAACTATCATAAAAAATAAGCCAGGAATAAAGCTTAAAAAACCATCTACCATATAATTTACAGGTACCATTACATAATTAAAAATGGTACTTGCTACTTCTTTTGTTTCTGGTATAAAACTAAATACAAATGGCAAATAGACTATTAAAAAGAAAATACTAATTGCTATTCTTAAACTTCTAACAGCAAATTTTAAAATGTGTTTTTCTCTTCTAGGAGTAATAAATTTAAAGAAATTTAAAATTTCTTTTTTCTTAAATAATACATTTCTATCTAAAGTATCTAACTTAGATTGTAACCATCTAAAAAATCTTTTTAAAAGAAAAAAGAATAGAAAAACACCAATGATTGCTAGTCCAAAATATACGTACTTTAAAACCATAATATTATATACCTTTTTTTATGTAGTTACTTGTTAAGCAAAATCTTTACGAATTTTCCTAACAATATCCTCTAGTCCATTTAATTGAAGCTCGTAAACCAACTCCATTTGCTTTCCTAACTTACCATTTGGAAACCCTTTTGTTTTATACCAAACAATATAATGTTCTGGTAAATCTATTAAAAACCTTCCTTTATACTTTCCGAAAGGCATTTTCATTTTTGCCAAATCTATAAGAAATTGTCTATCTTCTACCATTATTCTTTACCATCAACATAATCTTGTAAATAAGAAAAACGTTTTGTTAACTTACCGTTTTCTGTCATTTTTGCTCTTTCTAAAACACCATCTTTATCGTTATTAAAAAAAGCAGGAATTACGTTTTCTAAAAACATTTCTCCAAAACCGTTACTTGCATCTTTAGGTAACTCACAAGGTAAATTATCTACAGCCATAACAACAATTGCATCTTTATCTTTATAACTTACTTCTTTTTCTGTTTTTGCATTATAACCATAAATAGGATCTGCAATAGTAGATGCTTTTAATGTTGATGCAACTGGTCCATCTACATCACAAGAAATATCTGCTACAAATTTTATATTAAATTCTAACTGTTTTGCATCTTCTCTCGTAAATAAATAAGGTGCTCCGTTTCCATAAAAATGACCCGCAATAAAGAAATCTGTTACTTCTGCAAATCTCATAAAGTCAGATTCGTAGTTTTCTGGATGATTATAAAAATCGAAATTATCTTTAATTTGTTCGTCTTTACGTTTATTATAATCTAAAACATCTGCTAAACAGTATACTGGTTCATTAAATGTTTTTGATAAATAATCTTCTACAGAAACTTTTTTAATATTCATAGCGTCTAGCATTTCTTTTGCACCATAAGCTACTTTACCATTTCCTGTTAAAAGAATTTTAATGTTTGATAATTGTATTTTATTTAATTCAGAGATTAATTCTTGTTGGCTATCTAAAGTTTCTGCTTTAGGTAAATTAAAGGTTTCATTTTTAAGACCAATTGCTCTAAAACCATTGTAAGCACCAACAATACCTGCGTAACGTCCAAAACCAATTAATCTAGCTCCGTTTTCTTTTACTATTGTTTCATGATCGTATAATTCTATATTTTTCTCTAAAATAGCCAATAACAGATCTCTATTATAGGGTTGTTTCTTGATTGTATGACTAAAGAAAAAATATTTTTTATTGTTGATTAAAGCATTAATTGGAACTTCTTTTACTCCAAATAAAACATCGCAAGCAGACATATTATCTATAACATCTATTCCCTCGTTTTTATACTGATCGTCAGAGAAAACTCTAATATTAGAAGTTTCTACACAAAGTTCTGCCTCAGAAAATTTTTCTTTAAATTCTTTTAACTTTTTTGGAGAAAAAACAACTCTTCTATCTGGTGGATTTTTACGTTCTCTTATAATGCCAAACTTCATATTCTACGGTTTTTAGATAGTACTGAAAAGGTTTCAGTAAAAATGGAATAATATTTGCTCGAAGATATTAGAATTTATAATGAAAAGCAACTGTATTTTTTATACTTTTGCAAACTAAATTTATATATCGTAGATATATTTCTTTGACATATTGGGGACGACTGGTTTTGACAGCAAGGTCAGTGAATTTGTAAGCATATCGAGTTATGAAATAACACTCGTAAAACCTAATTTCAACTTTTTAAACGGCGAAGATAACTACGCTTTAGCTGCATAATCCGAATTATAGTAGGATTAGCCTCGGCACACTAGGTGTGCAAGCTTTATGTCCACGAAAAGCCTTGGTTTATGGCGTTTCACTTTTGGGCATCGTAAATATAAACATAGAAAACTTGGTACTTTGACGAGTTTTTGAAACTAAAGAAGATAAGTTTTAGGTGGATTGTTCTTAATCAGCCTAAGATCGAAAATTAAGAAAGAACTAAATATGTAGAAAGCTTTTTGGCTGCTTGTTTGGACCCGAGTTCGATTCTCGGCGTCTCCACAACAAAAAACCTCTAACTTAAACAAGTTAGAGGTTTTTATATTTTAAAATAAACTTTAAGGTTAATTTATGTCTTTGCCTTTTTTTATAATTACAGAATAAGAAAAAAAAGGAACTTTTATATACTTTACCTTACATTCATTACACTTATAAATTCTTGATTTAAAAAGAATCTTTAAAATAGAACTTCTAGAAATCCTTTTCCTATGACAAGATTTACAAGAAGGACATTTACTCATGAATATTATTTTATTTCAGATTTTAAAAAAAACTTACTAGTTAATAACAGTTACCTGCTCTAAAACCTTACCTTTTTTAATAATAAAATTAGTTAACAAATAAGGAACTGTTAATATTTTAGTTTTACAATGATAACACTTAAAAACTTTTGATTTTGGAATAATTTTTAAGATTATATTTCTTGATAATCTTTTTCTGTAACTAGAGTTACAAGAGGGGCATTTTGACATGATAACTTATTTTAGGGGTTAATTATTTTAATATTCTTTTTCTTATAATATCATAGTCAATAATCTCAAATATAATTATATTTTTAACATTTCAAAGATTATTTTAATATTTATTTTATAAATTTTGAATAGAAAAATTAAATTATTCTTAACAATTAAAGCAATTACATTTACATATGTTAAAATTATTATCTAGTTAAAAAAAAGAAATCTACAAATTAGATTTAATGTTTTTATATTGCCAAAAAATCTATACAAATTGAAAAGAATTATTGTTAGCGTTACGAATGATTTATCTACAGACCAAAGGGTAGAAAAAGTTTGTAATACTCTAAATAACAATGGTTATAAAATTATCTTAATTGGAAGAAAATTAAAAAACAGTAAAAACCTTAATAGAAATTATAAAACCAAAAGATTTAATTTACTTTTTAATAGTGGTTTTTTATTTTTTGCAGAATACAACTTCAGACTTTTCTTCTATCTACTATTTGTTAAAAAAGATATTCTTTTATCTAATGATTTAGACTCACTACTAGCGAATTATTTAGTTAGTAAAATTCAGAATAAAAAAATTGTTTTTGATAGTCATGAGCTTTTTCCAGAAATACCAGAATTAGTAAATAGACCTAGAGTTAAAAAAGTCTGGCTTACGTTAGAGGAAATAATTTTACCAAAATTAAATAACAATTATACTGTTTGTAATAGTATTGCTAATTATTATAACGAAAAATACAACACCAAGTTTAGTACTATAATGAATCTTCCTACAAAAAAAGAGGTGCATTTTGGTGAATTTCCTATAAACACAGATAATAAAGAAATTATTTTATATCAAGGTGCTATAAATATTGGTCGTGGTTTAGAGTTGATAATTGAAACGATGAAATATTTAGAAAACCATCTTTTAATTATTATTGGAAATGGAGATATTTATGATTCTTTAAACAAGAAAATTTTATTAGAAAAAATAAAAAACAAAGTATATTTTATGGGAAAAGTTAGCCCTGAAAAATTACATAAATTAACTCCATTAGCAGATTTAGGTATTAGCATAGAAGAAGACTTAGGTTTAAACTACAGATTTGCTTTACCAAACAAAATCTTCGATTACATACAAGCAGAAGTTCCAATTCTTGTTTCTGATTTACCAGAAATGAAGAAAATTGTTAAAGATTATAATGTTGGAGAAATTGTAAACTCTAGAGAACCAAAAAAGTTAGCCAATCAAATTAAAAGTATTTCAAAAAAAGATTTTACTAAAGAATTAAAGATTGCCAAACAAGAATTAATTTGGGAAAAACAAGAAAGTGAATTATTAGAAATATTTAATAACTTAAAATAATTACTTTATTTTCAAGTAACACAAATAACTTACTTTTAAGCAGTTTAAATAAAAAACAGATGATTTTCTTATACTCATCTTTTCAGAGAGAGGATACAATTTCGCAATTAATTTAGTCATTTTTAAATTGGAAATAATCTTAACTAAATTTAACAAAGACATTTCACTTGCATCTATTAATTGTTCATCGTCTAAAAAAACAAGGTTTTCCATTGCTTTTTTTGTTTTAGAAACAAACAAACCATTTTCTTCTATACCTAAATGAAATACTTCATTACTTAAATGATTTATTGGTATATTATTCTTTTTTAATTCTAAAGAAAATAGTAGGTCTTCTTTACCATACTTTGTTAACTTTTCTTCGAACTTAACAGATTCAAAAACTTCTTTTTTAATTAAAAAATTAGAAGTAAAAAAATATTTTTCTGGTTTCTTTTTTCTTTTCTCTAAAGAAATTTCTTCGTGCTTTTTACCATATTTATATCTTAATAAACTAAGGTTTTCTTTTTTATTTTGATATAATAATCCGCCACAAAAAACAGCATTTTCTTTCTTAAAACAGTTCATATAATTTTTTATGAAATTATCTTTAACCGGAATAACATCTGCATCTAAAAATAATAACCAATTATAAGTTGCTTTTTTAGCCAACAAGTTTCTAATAGCACTTCTACCAGTATTATTTTTTAAACTTTTAAAGCTACAATAAGAAAGTGTATTAATTTCTTCATTATTTTTATTTAATGAAGAATTAGAACCGTCATCTAAACAAATAATTTCGAAATCTAGATTTTCTAAAATTAATTGTTTGTAAATTTCTTTTACCAACAAAAAAGCGTTGTAATTATATGTTGGTATAAGAACAGAAAGCATTATACAGAGGCTTGTTGGGCAACTTCAAACAACTCTCCACCTTCACATTTTAACGTTTTTTGTTTAAACTTTACTATTAATTGATAATCGTGTGTTGCCATTAAAATAGTTTTTCCGCTTTTATGAATTTCATTTAAAAGCTCCATCACTTCCAGAGAAGTTTTTGGGTCTAAATTACCTGTTGGCTCATCTGCTAAAATTAATTCTGGGTCGTTTAAAAGTGCTCTAGCAATTGCTACTCTTTGTTGTTCTCCTCCAGAAAGTTCGAAGGTATTTTTATAATATTTAGATTTTAAACCCACTTTGTCTAAAACCTCATGAATTTTATTTTTTATCAATTCTTTGTCTTTCCAACCTGTAGCTTTTAGTACAAATTTCAAATTATCAAAAACATTTCTGTCGCTTAATAACTTAAAATCTTGAAAAACAATTCCAATTTTTCTTCTTAAAAACGGAATCTCTTTTTCTTTTAGCTTTTTTAAATCGAAATCTACAATACTTCCTGTACCTTTTTGCAAGCGTAAATCTCCATACAAAGTCTTCATTAAACTACTTTTTCCACTTCCTGTTTTCCCTATTAAATAATAGAAATCGCCTTTATTTATAGTTAAATTTACTTTAGAAAGCACCAAATTATCTCTTTGATAAATTTCTGCATTTTCTAATTGTAAAACAAGATTTTCCATAATATTATGTAGTTTCTACAAACTTAAAAGTTTCTATTGATTTTTTTACTATGAATTGGCAACAATTCTTATTTTTGACTAAATTTATGATATTATTTTGTTCCCCATCAAACAAATTTTAAAATTCTTCGTTATCCTTTTTGAGAATAAAAATAACTCTATGAAATATCGTTTTTTAACAAAACTGATTCTTTCTTTTTGCTTTTCTTTTGTTGCAATAAATACTGTTGCGCAACAAACAATTGCAGATATTACAGATTTAACAGCGTATAATAATGCGTTAAAACTATACAATACAAAAGCATACGCTGCTGCACAAAAAACTTTTAATAAGGTAAGTGAAGATGCTTCTATTGGTTCTAATTTAAAAGCAGATGCTTCTTATTATGAAGCAATGTGTGCTATAAAACTGAATCAGCCAGATGCTGATAAAAAAATACTTGCTTTTGTTGAAGAAAACCCAAATAGTAGTAAAAAAAATACAGCCTTTTTTAAAATAGCCAATTATTACTTTGCTAATAAAAGAGCTTCATATGCTTTAAAATGGTTTCAAAAAGTAAATTTAGAAGAACTTTCTAAAGAAAATAAAAAAGAACTAAACTTTAAAATGGGATACTGTTTTTTGGTTACAAATAACTTAGCTTTAGCAAAAACACGTTTTTTACCTTTGATTAATGATGCTAAATATGGAAATGATTCTAGATATTATTTTGGCTTTATTTCTTATAAATTAGAAGATTATGGCGTTGCAGAATCTACACTTAAAGAAATTGCAGATAACGAATCTTACAGAGCAGAAATTTCTTACTACTTATTAGATATTAGTTTTAAAGGCGGAAAATTTGAGCGCTGTATAGATGTTGGTTTAAAGTTATACCCAACAATAGATAGAAAATTAAAATCTGATGTTTCTAAAATTATTGGTGAAAGTTATTTCAATCTTAAAAAATACGCAGAAGCAATACCTTATTTAAACGGTTATAAAGGCACAAAAGGAAAATGGAATAATACAGATTTCTATCAATTAGGTTATGCTTATTACAAACAAAACGATTTTGAAAATGCTGTAAATAGCTTCAACAAAATTATAGACGAAAAAAACACCGTTTCTCAAAATGCATATTACCATTTAGGTGAATGTTATATGAATTTAGAGAAAAAATCTGCGGCATTAAATGCTTTTAAATCTGCGGCAGAAATGGATTTTGATAAAAACATTCAGCAAGACGCAGCTTTAAATTATGCAAAACTAAGTTATGAAGAAGGAAATCCTTTTCAACCAGTTGCAGAAGTTTTACAGAATTATTTAAAAATGTATCCTAAATCTAAGGCATATGTAGAAATTAATGCCTTATTAGTTTCTTCATTCTTAAGTCAGCAAGATTATGAAGGTGCATTAAAATTCTTAGCTCAAAAAAAATCAACAGAAAATATTGCATTAATTTTAGAGGTTTCTTTATACAGAGGAATACAATTATTTAATGAAAACAAGTACAAAGAAGCACTTCCTTATTTTATTGAAGGTAAAAAATCTAATAATGTAGAAATTAAAGAAAAATCTGCATATTGGGAAGCTGAAACATTTTACAGATTAGAAAATTATAAAGATGCTTTATCTAAGTTTATAACCTTTAACAAGTCTTTAAAAACTAGTAATTTTCCTTTATTAAATTATAACATTGGTTACAGTTATTTCAATTTAAAGGAATATGAAAAAGCCAGTGAAGCATTTACTAGTTTCTTAAAAAAAGACAGTATTAAAGATGATGTAAAATATGATGCTTTAATTCGTTTAGGCGATAGTTATTTTGCAACAACTAAATATACAAATGCAATTTCAGCTTATAAAAAAGTTACTTCTAATTTTGGTTTAGGTGCAGATTATGCAGAATACCAAGTTGGTATGAGTTATGGTTTTACAGATAAAAATGAAGAGAAAATTACTTCGTTAAAAAAAGTAATTAACGATTATCAGATTTCTAATTTAAAAGATGATGCTTTGTACCAACTTGGTATTACGTATTCTAAATTAAAAGATCATAAAAATGCACATTTTGCTTATGATAGATTAATTGATAAACATCCTAAAAGCATTTTTGTTCCTAGAGCTTTGCTAAGACAAGGTTTATTATATTTTAATGACAATTTAAACATGCAATCTTTAATGAAATATAAAGATGTAGCTGCAAAATTTCCTAATTCGCCAGAAGCGTTAGAAGCTGTTGCAAATGCTAGAAATGTTTATATAGAAGAAGGTAATTTAGATGATTATGTAAATTGGACTTCCACTTTAAAGTTTATAAACATTACTAGTTCAGAAATAGATAATACAACTTTTGCTGTAGCAGAGAAAAAATATTTTGATTCTAAAATTGGTGAAGAAATTATTGGAAGCCTTCAGAATTATATTAGAAAATTTCCTAATGGAAACCACAAAATAAAAGCTAATTTTTATTTAGCAGATGTTTTATTTAAGGTAAAAGAGTTTAAAAAAGCAACTACTTATTACGAGTTTATTGTTAATGAAGACTCTTCTGAATATACAGAGGAAGCCTTAAATAAACTAGCGCAAATTTATTTAGATAAAAATGATTTTATTAGTGCTCTTCCTCTTTTAGATAGATTAGAAGAAGAAGCCTACGCTTCTGAAAACATTCTTTTTGCACAAAGCAATTTAATGAAAGGATATTATGAAACAGAAGCTTATGATTTAGCCATAGAATACGCTAAAAAAATACTTCAGAAAGACAAAATAGAAAAAATTGTAGAAGCAGACGCAAAAAAAATTATTGCAAGATCTTCTATTAAAAATAACGATTTTATCACGGCTGAAGAATATTACACTGAAATAGAAAAGACTGCATCTGGAGAGCTAAAAGCAGAAGCTTTATATTATAATGCGTTCTTTAAAAACAAGCAAAAAGAGTATGAAGAATCTAATAAAATTGTTCAGAAATTAATTGCAAAATATGCTACTTATAAATATTGGGCTGTAAAAAGTTATGTAATAATGGGTAAAAATTATTATGGTTTACAAGATGTTTACCAAGCTACGTTTGTATTAGAAAATGTAATTAAAAACTTTAAAGAGTTTGAAGATATTATAAAAGATGCAAAATTAGAGCTAGACACCATTAAAGAAAATGAAGCCAAAACAAATAATTCTATAACACCAGAAAAAAAGAACTAATGAAAAGAGGCTTTCTTACTTACGTTATTTTAATTGGTATGTTTTCTGCAAATGCACAAGAAAAAAAGAAAGATACTATTGTAAAAACAGAGGTTGTAAATGTAGTTACAAAGTACAATCCTAAAATTGCAGACGCAAAAAAAATAAAGAACAATCCTATTATTAAACTTCTAAAAAAGAGCGATAAGAAAAAATTGGAATACACAATTTTCTCTGCTCCAGTTGCATCTACTTTTATACCCAAAACTGGTGTTGTTAAAGGTATTAATGTTGGTGTAAAAGAAAGAATTTACAATAATTATTTAGCTGCTGGTTTTGGTAACTACGCTAGTCCTTATGGCGAATTATTTATATATAAAAACACTCGTTTTAATAATGAATTTGGTTTACATGTAAAATACAGCGCTTCAGAAGAAAATGTAAGACGTTCTGTTTTAAATAGCAATTTCTTAAATTTTAATACAAGTGCCTTTTTTAAACAAGAAGAAAGATATTTTGATTGGAAAGTTAGCTTAGATGCCGAAAGAAACAACTATAATTGGTATGGTTTACCACAAGACAGAGTTTTTAGCGAAGCTGTTATAAATTCTATAGATAAAGAACAAAACTACAGTTACTTAAAATTAGCTGGCGATTTTAAATTTCATGATTCTTATATAGATGTTGCAAAAGTTTCTGCTTCTTATTTTACAGATAAATTTAAAAGTTCAGAAATTTTAGCCAATTTTAATGTAAAATTAAATCTACCATTAGACTTTTTAAGCAACAATCTTAATGACATTTCTATTAATACTGGCGTAGAACTTTTAACCGGGACATTTAAAAATAGTTACAACAATTCCGGTGAAATAAACTACAATCAAATAACTGCAAAATTAATTCCTTCTTATAAACTTGAAACTACAAGCTTCTCTTTAAAAGCAAGTTTAAGAACTTTTGTTTCTATAGATACAGAAAACGATATTACAAACTTTTTTATGTTTCCAGATTTATTTATGCAAACTACCGTTTTTAAAAAATACGTAAACATTTATGGAGGTCTTACAGGTAACTTAACAACAAATTCATATAAAGATTTTACCGAAGAAAACCCTTATGTTTCCCCTACACTACTTATTACCCAAACAGCAGAATCTTCTAACGTTTTTATTGGTTTAAAAGGAAATATTACTAGAGATATTAGCTATAATATAAAAGCAAGTGCAAAAAAAGAAGAAGATAAACCGTTGTTTTTAAGAAATAATTCTAAAACAGATGGATCTACAACAACTTCTAGCGGAGAAACTCTAAAAGGTTATGAATATGGAAACTCATATAGAATTTATTACGACGATGTAAAAACAACTTCGATTTTTGCTGAAGTAGAATATATTTTCGATAAAAACCTTACTCTATCTACACAAATTCAATTTAATAATTATGCTACAACAAATGCATTAGAAAACTGGAATTTACCTGAATTACAAGGTTCTTTTTTAGCAAAATATAAACAAGAAAAATGGTATGCTACAGCTAATATTTTTTACGTTGATGAACGAAAAGACGCTTTGTATAATGCTGAATTTCCTTCTAGTTTAAGTGGCATAGAAACTTTAGCATCTTTTATAGACGTAAACTTAAGTGGTGGTTATCATTTTAATGATAAATTTTCTGCATTCTTAAGGATGAATAATGTTTTAAATACAGAATACCAACGTTTTGCAAATTTTGATACGCAAGGGTTTCAAGTTTTAGGAGGAATTACCTATAAGTTTGATTTTTAAATATTTATTGACTTCATTTTTAAATAAAAAGTAAATTCTAAAATATTCTTTTTAAGTATATTTACAGATGTTATATTATTATTTTATTCTTGGTCTACAAGCATATTGTCTTTACCATGCTTATAAAAATCGAAGTAACTATTATTGGTTTTTAATCATTTTCTTTATTCCTTTATTAGGTTGTATTGTATATTTGGTTACCCAAGTAATCAACAAAAAAGATGTAGTTTCTATAACCGAAGAAATTACCAATATTGTAAATCCTTCTAAAAAAATTACAGAATTAGAACAACAACTTGCTTTTTCTAATACTTTTCAAAACAGAATAAATCTTGCAGATGCTCATTACCAAAATAAAAATTTTGATAATGCTATTCTTCATTATGAAAAATCTTTAGAAGGCAACTTTAAAGATGAACCTTACACTTTAAATAAATTAATAAAATGTTACTTCGAAACTAAAAATTTTGACAAAGTAATTTCATATTCAAAAAAGATAAACTTAGAAAAAGATTTTAAAGACACATTATATTTTTACGGTTTGGCTTTAGAACAAAAAGGGTTAATTGAAGAGGCTGAAAGTAATTTAATAAAAATTGATATTAGGTATTCTAATTATAAGAAAAGATTAGAAATTTCTAATTTTTATAATAGAAATAATAAAGAAGAAAAAGCAAAGGTAATTTTACAAGAAATTATTTCTGAGCTTACTTCTATGTCTAAAGAAAATTTCAAAAAATATAAAATTATTTATACAGAAGCTGAAAAAAAATTAAATGAATTTAAATAATCTAGTTTCTAATTTCATTTTTGTAATTTTATAGCAAATCAAACTACCTATTCATGAAAAAAATATTACTACTAACTTCTATTTCTTTACTTGTATTTTCTTGTAATACAAAATTAGAAAAATCTGTTTCTCAAGGTTTATCTTCCGAAGAAAAAACAGATTCAACAAACATTAAAACACTATTTAACAGCGCTTTAAAAGACGGTAAATCTTATGAATGGTTAAGAGATTTAACTAAAAATGTTGGTGGTAGATTGTCTGGTTCTCCAGAAGCTGCAAAAGCTGTTATTTGGGGAGAAAAATTAATGAAGGACGTTGGTTTAGATTCAGTTTGGTTACAACCAGTTATGGTGCCACATTGGGTTAGAGGTGAAAAAGAAATTGCCACTTACACAACCAATGGAACTCAAAAAAATGTTGCTCTTTGTGCTTTAGGTTTTTCTATAGCAACACCTAAAGAAGGAATTTTAGCAGAAGTAATTGAAGTAAAATCACTTGAAGAAGCTAGAAGTTTAGGAAATAAAATGAAAGGTAAAATTGTGTTTTTTAACAGACCATTTGACGATACCTTAATAAATACTTTTAGTGCTTATGGTGGTTGTGTAGACCAAAGAGTGCAAGGTGCTGCAATTTGTGGAGAGTTTGGGGCTAAAGGAGTAATTGTTCGTTCTATGACAAATTCTGTAGATGATTTTCCTCATACAGGAACCATGACTTATAATGATTTACCAAAAGAAAAACACATTCCTGCTGCTGCTATAAGTAGTAAAGCAGCTAATATTTTAAGTGAAGATTTAGTAAAAAATCCGAATTTAAAATTTTACTTTAAACAAAATTGTGAAACGTTACCAGACGCACCTTCTTATAATGTAGTTGGTGAAATTAGGGGTACAGAAACTCCAGAAAACGTTTTTGTTGTTGGTGGTCATTTAGATTCATGGGATTTAGGTGAAGGAGCGCATGATGATGGAACCGGAATTGTACAATCTTTAGAAGTTGCTTACTTATTTAAAAAGAATAATATAAAGCCAAAAAATACGATTAGAATTGTGTTTTTTATGAATGAAGAAAACGGAACTCGTGGAGCAAAAAAATATGCAGAATTAGCTAAACTAAATAAAGAAAATCATATTGGTGGTTTAGAATCTGATGCTGGAGGGCATACTCCTAGAGGTTTTTCTATACAAGCAAACACAGCAAATACAGCGTTATTACAAAGCTGGAAAAAATTACTTTCTCCTTATGGTTTACACGATTTAGACAAAGGTGGTTCTGGTGCAGATATTTCTCCTTTAAAAGGAGAAAATGTAACATTGGTTGGTTACAGACCAGATAGTCAGCGTTATTTCGATTATCATCATACGAGTAGAGATACTTTTGATAAAGTAAACAAAAGAGAGTTAGAACTTGGTAGTGCATCTATGGCCAGCATTGTTTATTTAATGGATAAATACCTATATAATAATACTATTGTTAAACCGTAATAAGTATGGAAACTACAATAGTAATTTTAAGGTTTTTATTCGGAATACTTTTTTGCTTTGCAGGAATTATGCACATTATTAAACCAAAAATTTTCAAAAACTTTATTCCTGAATTTCTACCTAAATTAGCTGTTAATTATATTTTTGGAACAATAGAAATTATATTAGGTTTTGGCTTATTTTTTATTGAAACAACAAAAAATGCTGCTTTAGGAATATTTCTTTTAATGATAGTATTCTTACCAATTCATATTTGGGATGCTACCAAAATTAGACCTGCAATAGGTTCTAAAAAAATTGCTTTTATTAGAATTCTGCTACAATTCTTATTAATGTATTGTGCTTATATTATTTACAAAAACTCATAAATTTAAATTTTTAAAATGAAAAAAACATTTTTACTTTTAGTTACAATTCTATCTTTCTCTTACTGTAGTAAAGAAAAAGTAGATCTTATTGTTATAAACTCAAACACATATACTGTAAACTCTAATTTTGATAAAGCAGAGGCTTTTGCTGTAAAAGATGGAGTGTTTGTTGCTGTTGGAAAAAACGCGGAAATAGAAGGTAAATATGAAGCTGATACTATTGTTGACGCTAAAAACCAAACAATAGTTCCTGGTCTTATTGATGCGCATTGTCATTTCTTTAGAATGGGATTACAACAACAAAAAGTATCTTTAGAAGGCACAAAAAGTTATGACGAAGTATTAGAAAGAATTGTAGCTTTTCAAAAAGAAAAAAACACCACTTTTATTACAGGTCGTGGTTGGGATCAAAATGACTGGGATAATAAAGAATTTCCTACTAAAGAAAAATTAGATGCATTATTCCCAACAATTCCTGTTGCTGTTGGTAGAGTTGATGGTCATGCTCTTTTAGTTAATCAAGCAGCTATAGATTTATCTGGAATTACGATTGACACAAAAGTTTCTGGAGGAGAAATTATAGTTAAAGACGGGAAAATGACTGGAATTTTAATTGATGCAGCTATGGATTTTATTAAGTTTCCAGGAACTTCAAAAGAAGAAGCTATTCAAGGTTTATTAGATGCTCAAAAAATTTCTTTTTCTTATGGCTTAACAACTGTAGATGATGCAGGTTTAGACAGAAACACTATTGAATTAATTGATAGTCTACAACAAAACGGAACATTAAAAATGCGTGTTTACGCAATGGTTTCTGGAGACAAGCAAAAACAAATAGATTACTACATTAATAAAGGAATTATTAAAACAGACAGATTAAATGTGCGTTCTTTTAAGGTTTATGGTGATGGGGCTTTAGGCTCTAGAGGTGCAGCAATGAGAAAACCATATTCAGATAGAGATAATCATTTTGGAGCCCTAATTTATTCTCCAGAAAGATATCAAGAAATTGCAAAACAAATTGCAGCATCAGCATACCAAATGAATACACATGCTATTGGAGATTCTGCAAATACTTGGATGCTAAAAACATATAAAGATGTTTTAAAAGATGCTAAAAATAGACGCTGGAGAATAGAACATGCACAAATAATTACTGAAGAAGATTTTGATCATTTTAATAATATCTTACCTTCTGTACAACCAACACATGCAACATCTGATATGTATTGGGCAGGAGATAGAATAGGAAAAGAAAGAATGAAAGGTGCTTATGCTTTTAAAGATTTATTAAATAAATATGGAAAAATTGCCTTAGGAACAGATTTTCCTGTAGAACAAGTAAACCCATTTTTAACCTTTTATGCATCTGCAATCAGAAAAGATTTAGAAAATTATCCTAAAGAAGGTTTTCAAATGGAAAATGCTTTAAGTAGAGAAGAAACTTTAAAAGGAATGACAATTTGGGGTGCTTATTCTAATTTTGAAGAAGATGAAAAAGGTTCTATCGAAATTGGAAAATTTGCGGATTTTGTAATTTTAAATCAAGATATTATGACTGTTGAAGGAAATAAAATACCAAAAACAGAAACTGTATCAACTTATTTAAACGGAGAAAAGGTTTATTAATTTAATCCAAAGTATATTCGCCATATTAAAAAAACACACAAAATGAAATCATATTTATATTTATTTTTTTCAATCGTTCTATTTACTTCTTGTGCTAGTGAAGATGCTGTTTTTAAACCACAAACAGAAGCTGATATTATTAAATATATAGAAGACAACGACCTTAATGCATCTAGAAGTAATACCGGTTTATATTATGTAATTAATAAAGAAGGTTCTGGTGCAAGACCAAATAGTACATCTAATGTAACAGTAGCTTACAAAGGTTATTTTTTAGATGGTACTGTTTTTGACCAAAGTAATGACAATGGTATTTCTTTTGGTTTAAACCAAGTTATATCTGGTTGGACAGAAGGAATAACTTACTTTAAAGAAGGTGGAGAAGGACTTTTATTAATTCCCTCTAACTTAGGATATGGATCTAATGGTCGAACAGGAATTCCTGGAGGAGCTGTATTAGTTTTTGATATTAACCTAATGAGTGTTAATTAAATTTAATTTTATAAAAAAAGCGAAACTTATTAAGTTTCGCTTTTTTTTTATTATGAAATTAATCTTAATTTAAATCTTCCAATAAAACCTCTACAGCTTTTTTTAATTGATCATCCTCTCCTCTTGCTTTCCATCCTGGTTTATTTTGTACTAAAACATCTGGTACTGCAGGGCCATGCTCCATATTCAATCCTGTTTCTTTTACATACCAAGCTCTATAAGGCATTCTTATAGAACCATCTTGTAGCCTTTGTGAACCAGTAGAAATTACTGCTCCAAAAGTGGGTTGACCAACTAGTTTACCTAACTTAAAACTCTTGAAAGCATGCGCAAAAATTTCTGCATTAGAATAACTACTTTCATTAGACAAAGCAACTAATGGCTTCGTGTTTACTGATAAGATTGCTCGTTCATTAAAAGGATAATTACCTATGTAATTTTTATTATCTCTTTGTAAATTATCTGTTGCTCCTCTAGGTACAGTGTAAGAATGTTGTTGCACAGTAAGAACTGCCATTAATCTATCTGTAGTCCAACCACCTCCATTATTTCTAACATCTATTACAATTCCTTTTTTGCCATAACCACTAGCTTTTAATTCCCTTTCAAAACGTTCAAAACTTGGTAAATTCATGCCTTGTATATGAATATAACCCAACTTACCATTAGAATATTCATCAACCAGTTTTTTACGAGAATTTATCCATTCCTCATAACGTAAACTACTAATAGTTCTTGTAGATTCTGTTCTTAAAACAACATCTCTTTTGTCCGATAAAGTTATTAAAACTTCATTTTCATTAGTATTTTTTAAAAGACTATAAAAGTTTGTGTTTTTACTAACTTTAACACCATTAACAGATGTAATAATATTATTAACTTTTAATGCAACATTTGTTTTTGTTGCTGCTGAATTTGGTAAAATGTAATTGATTTTTACACCGTTTTTAACGTTAGAAACATCTAACCCTATAAGACCAACATTATCGCTATTTGTTTTCTCTGGAGTTCTACCTCTATATCCCATATGACTTGCATTTAATTGCCCCAACATATTATTAAATACAAAAGAATAATCTTGCTTTGTGTTAGCTGATAAAACCCAAGGTCTATATCTATCAACTATTTTACTCCATTTATAACCATGAAATTTAGGATCATAGAAACCTGCAGTAATAGCCCTTACTCCTTCTTCAAAAACCTGTTCATTTAAATCTTTAAAATTTGTTGTATAAATTGCTGAATGTGAAAAAGAAGTAACCTTTTCTGTCTTTAAATTTAATGATTTTAATTTTCCTCTAGATGAATAATATAAGACGTCTTTATTAGAACTAGAACTATTCATATTAGAAACTCCTTTTACTTCCTTTGGTGTACCTCCAGAAATACTTACCTTATAAAATCCGTTTTTGTTTGTAATAGGATTAGTAGCAGAAACATAAACATTTTCACTATCTGCACTAAACATTGCTCCAAATTCATTTCCTGCCCAACTTGTTAATTGAACCAACCTATCATATATCTTTTCTTCATCTATATTAACTGAAACTTTCTTATCCTTTGCTTCTTCTTCATTCGAATCATAATAATTACCTTCTTTAAAATCTTTCTTTGTTTTTTCCCAATCAGATTTCTGTAACCAAACCATCCAAGTATCATAATTAATACCACCTCTATCTCCTGCTCTATTAGATACAAAAGAAAGTTTTTTACCATCTAAACTCCAAACAGGAGAAGAGTCTGATCTTGGATGCATAGAAACGTTTATTTTCTTTGAAGGGTTCTCTATAGATTGAATATAAATTTCACTATCAAAGTTTAAATCATCTTGAGAGTATGCTATATATTTACTATCTGGACTCCATGAAACACTTTTTGCTGCTGCCCAAGTATCTGAAAAAGTTTTAACATTAGTTATAAGACCTTCTTTAACATCTGCAATAACAAGTTTACCTCTTCCTATGCGATAAGAAATTTTTTCTCTATTTGGAGATAATAATGGTTCAAATACATCTATTTTACCTTTGGTTAACTGAGTAACTTTAGTTTTTAAACTTCTGCTTAAACTAACATTTTCATCAACAGAAACAACTTTAAATAATTCGTTATGACCATTTCTGTCTGATAAAAAACCTAAAGTATTATCATCTATCCAAAACGGAGAAGCATCTTTAAAAGGGTGATTACTCACATTATTAGTTTTCGTTTTGTCTTTATTATTTTCTTTAACAAAAATTTCTCCTTTAATGGCTAATGCTATTAATTTTCCATTAGGAGAAACATCTAAAGAGCTAATATCACCTGTAGTAGTTTCTGTTTCTTCCAGTTCAAATCTATTATCTGTATCTAAATTTATATCAATTTTTGTAGAAGAGCCATTTTGCAATTTAAATACATCTTTACCACTATTATAAATTATAATACCATTACTACTAACTGAAAATGATAAAACACCATCTATTTTTAAATTTGTTAATTGTTTTTCTAAACTTTTTTTACTTCCATTAATATTTAAAGAAGTTTTGTAAATATTATATCTACCGCTTTCAGAACCTATATAATACAAATTATTATTAGCATCCCATAAAGGTGTATGATCGTTCTTTTTACTAGTAGTTATTTGATGATATTCTTTAGATTTTAAATTATAAATCCAAATATCTCTTTGTGCAGGTCCATTATAATCTTCTCTAGAAATTCTGCAAGTTCCTTTAACAAAAGCCACAAAATTACCATTTGGAGAAATAATTGCTTGACTACCTAAAGCAGTCATAAATCGATTAGGAGTTTCTCCTTTTTCGTTAATTTTATAAATTGAAGTTTCTCTTTCTGTTCCTTTATAAATTCTATTACTAGAAAAAATAATCTGTCCATCAGAACCCCAAGAACTTGGTGTATCTGTTGTTGGATAATAAGTTAATTGGGTAGGAATACCACCATCTAAATCTGTCTTAAACATATTAGTATATCCCTTTCTATTTGAGTTAAAAACTAACTCAGAACTTTTAGAGTTCCAAATAGGATTACTTTCATAAGCTTGATGAATAGTTAATCTTTTGTATTGATTAGAGATTAAATCTAAAACCCAAATATCACCATCGAATCCAAATGCCATTTTAGATGCATCTGGACTTATAGTTGGAGTTCTAATTAAAGTGTTTTGGGCAATTAAAAGGTTTAAATTAAATAAAACTGCAAATACAAGTAGCGTTTTTTTAGTCATAAAAATAGGTTTTTAAAGTACTAAATTAGACTTTAAAAACCTATAACAGTATTGTTAAGATACTCTTTAAGAAATATTTAAGATTTCTTTAACAAATAATAGGCTTAATAAAATCGTCTATTTTATCAACTCCATTATTTGTAATATGTTTAATAAATGCAGAACCAATAATGGTACCATTGGCATATTTACAAGCTGTTGTAAAAGTAGCTTTATCAGAAATACCAAAACCTACTATTAGTTTACTATTTAAATTCATTGCTTTAATTCTTTCGAAATAAGCAATTTGGTTGTTAGAAATATCTCCTTTTGCACCAGTTATAGAAGCAGAAGCAACTACATAGATAAATGCTTTTGTATAAGAATCTATCTTTTTAATTCTTTCTTCTGATGTATGTGGTGTAATTAAAAATACATTTGTTAAACCATATTTCTCAAACAATTGTTTGTAATGATTTTCATATTCTACCATAGGTAAATCTGGAAGAATTAATGTATCTATACCACATTCTACTACTTTTTTGCAAAATTTATCTTCACCATATTTTAGCATTTGGTTTAAATATCCCATTAAAATTAAAGGCGTTTTATTAGTTCCTTTAATTTCTAATAATTGCTCAAAAATAAGATCTAAATTAATACCGTTTTCTAGTGCCTTCTGACTACTATCTTGAATAGTAGGACCATCTGCCATAGGATCTGAATAAGGCAAACCAACTTCTATAAAATCTACATCACTTTTTTCTAATGCTGCAATAACTTTAGTTGTGTCGTTTAATTTAGGATAACCACAAGTAAAATAAATAGATAATAGATTTTTATCTTTTTTCTGAAATAACTCTTGAATTGAATTCATATCTACTCTTCTAAATATTTGATATAAGTTTCTAAATCTTTATCTCCTCTACCAGATAAATTAACAACTACAACTTGGTCTTTTTTAAATTTAATTTTTGATAAAACGGCCAATGCGTGTGCTGTTTCTAAAGCAGGAATTATTCCTTCTATTTTAGTTAGTTCAAAAGCTGCAGCTAAAGCCTCTTTATCTGTAGCATTCATAAATTTGGCTCTTTTGCTTTCATACAAATACGCATGTAAAGGACCAACTCCTGGATAATCTAAACCTGCAGAAATTGAATAAGGTTCAACTATTTGCCCATATTCATCTTGCATTAAAATAGTTTTACTTCCATGAATTATTCCAACTTCTCCTAATTGAGATGTTGCAGCACTTTCACCTGAATTAACACCTAAACCTGCAGCTTCTACTGCTATAAGTTCTACATCTTCATCATCCATATAATGGTAAAAAGCACCAGCAGCATTAGAACCTCCACCAACACAAGCTATAATTGTATCTGGATTTTCTTTTCCCGTTTTCTCTTTTAATTGCCATTTCATTTCTTCTGAAATAACAGCCTGTAAACGCGCAACCATATCTGGATGTGGATGAGGACCAACAACAGAACCAATTAAATAAAACGTTTCTGGATTTTGAATCCAATAACGAATCGCTTCGTTAGTAGCATCTTTTAACGTTTTACTACCGCTTGTTGCAGGAACAACTTTTGCTCCTAACATTTTCATTCTGGCAACATTTGGTGCCTGACGAACAATATCTTTTTCGCCCATAAAAACAGTACAATCTAAGCCCATTAAAGCACAAACTGTAGCAGTTGCAACACCATGTTGTCCTGCACCCGTTTCTGCAATAATTTTAGTTTTACCTAATTTCTTTGCAATTAGAATCTGACCAACAGTATTGTTTACTTTGTGCGCACCTGTATGGTTTAAATCTTCACGTTTTAAATAAATATGTGCTCCATATTTTTCAGACAATCTCTTTGCTAAATACAAAGGTGTTGGCCTACCAACATAATCTTTTAACAAAGATTTATATTCTGTTTGAAATTCTTCGGATTCGATAATCTGAATATAATTATCTTCTAATTCCTTCACATTTGGGTATAACAATTCTGGAATAAATGCGCCTCCAAATTGTCCAAAATATCCATTTTCGTCTGGTTGAAATTTTGATTTCATATTATAATGTATTCTTGAAGCTTTTCACTTCATTAATATTCTTTAATCCTGGTTTAATTTCAAATTTACTATTTACATCTACAGCATAAATTGGTAAATTAGATTTTCCTATTATTTGTAATTGTTCTAAATCTTCTAAACCTATACCTCCACTTAAAAAGAAAGGTTTATCTGAAACATATTTTTTTAAAACAGACCAATCGAATTTTGTTCCATTTCCTCCTCTTTCTTTTCCTTTTGTATCAAATAAAAAGAAATCTACAACGTCTTCATAAGGTTTTAAAATCTCAAAATCAAAATTGTCTTTAATTCCAAAAACCTTAATAATTTCTACAGGTAATTCAGAAATAATATGTTTATTTTTCTTCTTTTTAATATGTTTATTCTCTTCAATAAATAATGCACGTCTTTCTGTTAATTGGTTTTTTAAATCTTTAACATATGTTTCAGATTCATCACCATGCAATTGTATAGCATCTAAACTATACTCTTCTACTAAAGAAATTACAATCTCTGGAATTTCATTTACGAAAACGCCTGTTTTTTTTATTGATTTTGGAAGTTCTGGAATAATACCTTCAAAATTTCTTTTTGATTTTTCGTAAAAAATAAAACCCAAATAATCTGGCTGCAATGCTGCAACTTCTTGGATATTTTCTACATACTTCATTCCGCAAACTTTCAGTTTCATACTTATCTTATTTGACTAATAAATTCTTGACAAGCTTCTCCTGGGTTTTCTGTTTTCATGAAATTTTCTCCTATTAAGAACCCCTGAAAACCAAACTCTTTTAAGCCTGTAATTATTTTAGGATCTGATATACCACTTTCTGAAACCTTTAAACAAGTATCTGGTATTTGACTAGATAATTTTATAGAGTGCTCTAAATCAACTTCAAAAGTTTTTAAATTTCGGTTGTTAATTCCTATTATCTTATTATCTAAATCGTTAATTTTATCTAAATCTTCTTGTGTATGCACTTCATATAAAACCTCTAAACCTAAATCTGCTGCAAGGTTTCCGTAGTTTTTTAATTCTGTTGAAGTTAAACAAGAGGCTATTAATAAAATTACATCTGCACCAATTGCTTTTGCTTCAACAATTTGAAATCCATCAACAATAAAATCTTTTCTTAAGATTGGTTTTTGTTGATTAATAATTCTTGCTTCCATTAAATCTGCCATCGTTCCTCCAAAAAAAGAAGTATCAGTTAAAATAGATTGTGCAGCTACATTTGCATCTAAATAACCATTGGTTACTTCTGCAATAGTTGCTTTGTCATTAATAATTCCTTTAGAAGGAGACTGACGCTTAAACTCTGCAATAATACCTGTAGAACCAACTTCTAGCAAAGATTTTTTTAATGAAAAAACTTGTCTTCCAAAATTTGGACTTTCTACTAATTTCTTAACAGGAACTTCTGCTTTTATCTTCGCAATTTCCTTCTTTTTAAATGCTATTATCTTATCTAGTATTGTCATGTTATGACTTTGTTTTATTAATGTTTTTATTTCTATATCTTAAAAAAAAGTAAATAAGAACTCCTACAATTAAACCAATTAAAGCTTGTTTTAAAACACCTTTAGTTTGAATTCCTACTGCAGTTCCCATCAAAAGAAATGCTGGAATAATTAAAATTAAATTCTTCTTTTTTTTCTCCATCTTAAAGACTTATTAATTTTTCTAATGTTTGTTTTGCTTTCAATCCTAAAAGAGAACTTTTAGCTTCTTCAAAAGCTACATTAAAAGACTTAGTTTCATCTACAATTGTTAACGCAAAAGCAGCATTTGTTAATACTACGTTATTTTGTGCTTCTGTTCCTTTTCCTTCTAAAATAGATTTAAAAATCTTTGCTGCATCTGCAACAGAGTTTCCTCCAAAAATTTCTGATTGTTGAATTCTTTTTTGCCCTAAATCTTCTGGATTTATAATTTGCTCTCCTCTTTTAGTAAAGAATTTAAATCCGCTTGTTAATGAAATTTCATCATAACCATCTAACGCATGAATAATACCATAATTAATATTTTCTTCTTGCAAAATGTAGTTGTACAAACGTGCAACTTCTAAATTAAAAGTTCCTAACATATGGTTTTTAGGTGAACTTGGGTTTACCAAAGGTCCTAACATATTAAAAAACGTTTTTAGTGCCAACGCTTTTCTTGTAGAACTTACAGCTTTCATTGCTGGATGAAATTTAGGAGCGTGTAAAAAACAAATATTCGCTTTTTCTAAATGCTCTCTTAAAACACTTTCATCATTTGTAAAATTGTACCCAAAACTTTCTAACATATCTGAAGAACCTGACTGAGAAGACACAGAATAATTACCGTGTTTTGCTACTTTTTGTCCTGTTCCTGCAACTATAAAAGATGTTAGTGTAGATATATTGAAGGTATCTTTTCCATCTCCACCAGTTCCAACAATATCTATTGTATTATAGTCTGATAAATCTACTTTTATTGCCAATTCTACTAATGCATTTCTAAAACCAGAAAGTTCATCTGCTGTAATAGGGCGCATCATAAAAACTGTCATAAATGATGCTAAATGTGCATCATTATATTTCTCTGCAGCAATATCAACTAAGATTTGTTTTGCTTCAGATTTAGACAATCTTTCGTGATTATAAAGTCTGTTTAAAATTGCTTTCATTATGAATTTGCATTGATAAAATTAGTAACCAATTGTTCACCAACATCTGTTAAAATAGATTCTGGATGAAACTGAACTGCTGAAATTGGAAATATTTTATGCTCAATTGCCTGAATTAATCCATCTTCATCTCTTGCTGTTACTTGTATTTCTTCTGGAAAACCTTCATCTGTTGCTGCCCAAGAATGGTAACGTGCAGCTAAAAATGTTTCTGAAACATCTTTAAAGATAGTCGCATTTTTATCTGTTACTTTCATTTCTGTTGCAACTCCGTGAAAAACTTCGTCTAAATTGATGATTTTTCCTCCAAAAACTTCTGTAATTGCTTGTAAACCTAAACAAACTCCAAAAATTGGTTTTACACCAGCGTAGGTTTTTATTACATCTTTTAATATTCCTGCTTCATCTGGTATTCCTGGTCCTGGAGATAACATAATCATATCATAGTTTCCTACATCTGCAATACTGATTTCATCATTTCTAAAAACTGCTGGAAAATCTCCTGTAATTTTCTCCACCATATGAACTAAATTATAGGTGAAAGAATCGTAATTATCTAAAATTAATATCTTCATATTAAATATTTTCTGCTAAAATCAACGCTTTCTTTAACGCTGCTAACTTGTTATTTACTTCCTGTAACTCTTTTTCTTCGTCTGAATGAATAACGATTCCTGCACCTGCTTGAGAATACAAAACATTATTTTTACTTACAAAAGAACGAATGGCAATTGCCAAATTTACAGAACCATCTAAACCTATAATTCCTACTGCTCCTCCATAAAAGCCACGAGTCTGATTTTCATATTTGTCAATCAACTCCATTGCTTTGTATTTTGGTGCACCACTTAAAGTTCCTGCAGGAAAAGTATCGCCAACAATTTCTATTGGGTTTCCTTTAATTTTACCTCTTACAGTAGAAACTAAATGAATTACATGGCTAAAATACTGAACTTCTTTAAACACTTCTACAGTAACATTATCTGCATGTTTGCTTAAATCGTTACGTGCCAAATCTACCAACATTACGTGTTCTGCAGTTTCCTTTTTATCTTCAGATAATTTTTTACCTAATTTAATATCTTCTGCCATATCACCAGTTCTTCTAAATGTACCAGCAATAGGATTAATAGTAGCTTTACCTGCAGAAATTTTAATTTGTGCTTCTGGTGAAGATCCCATTAATTTGAATGAACCATAATCGAAATAAAACAAATATGGTGATGGATTTATAGAACGTAAGGCTCTATAAACATTAAATTCGTCTCCTTTAAATTTTTGTTGAAATTGGCGTGATAAAACTAATTGAAAAACGTCTCCTCTTTTACAATGCGACTTTGCTTTTTTAACATAATCTATAAATTCGTCTCCAGTTACATTTGAGGTTTCTTCTCCTACTATTTCGAATTTTTGCGTGTTAAACGCTTGCGCATCAATAATAGTTTGAATTTCAGAAATACGAGATTCAGTTCCTTCTTCAATATTTTCTATTAAAGTCATTTCATCATTAAAATGATTAATAGCAATAATAAATCGATAAAAACTGTATTGCATTTCTGGAATTGCAGAAGGTGCTTTTTTGTTTTTAAATTGAATATTTTCAAAATACTGAACAGAATCAAAAGTTGTATAACCATACAAACCATTAAATGATTTTAATTCTGCCGGACAATCAAAATCTATCGAATTTGTAAATTTATCAAATAACTTATAAAAATTCTTATCAATAGGTTGTTCATCTATTTGCTTGCCTTTATGAGTAACAGAGAATTGATAATTATCTACTTTCATAGAAACAATTGGTTCTACAGCAATAAAAGAAAAACTTTCTTCTTTACT
Source organism: uncultured Polaribacter sp. (assembly GCA_963975825.1). GTDB lineage: Bacteria > Bacteroidota > Bacteroidia > Flavobacteriales > Flavobacteriaceae > Polaribacter. Next base: position 29,417 of record CAXBIR010000002.1, on the reverse strand, counting down.
ATGATAATCTGAACTTTCTAAAAGTAATGTATTTGCAAATTTATCTCTAAAACGCAAGTACAAACCAACAGGTGTAACTGTATCTGCTATTTTAGTTTTGTGAATTGTTTTAAACTGTATTTTTTTCATTTTGTATGCTGAAATTGATTCAGTATTTTTTTTAATTAGCTGATGAAAAAATCATCAAAAAAAAAGGCTTATCGTGAGATAAGCCTTTTTTGTTATGTTATATACATATAGGTTTAGTTCTCACTTATAAATTAAGAGAGTTCCACCACCAAGATATGTTTTGTGTATTTTTCATTGAGTTACAAAAATAAGGTAGATTTTTAAATTAAGCAACCTTTAGAATGATTTTTATTTTCTTATTATTTTAACATTCATTTCTTCTACCTTTTTATCTGATAATATAGAAGGTGCATTAAACAATAAATCTTCTGATGAACCTGTCTTTGGAAAAGCCATTACTTCTCTAATAGAAGCTTTCTTTTCTAAAATCATCATTAACCTATCTATTCCCCAAGCAATTCCTCCATGAGGTGGCGCTCCGTATTGAAAAGCCTTATACATTGTTCCTACACTTTTTAACATTCCTTCTTTATCGTAACCCATATTTTTATAGGTTGCTTCTAAAATTTCTGCTTTGTGTGCACGAACAGAACCTCCACCAATTTCATAACCGTTTAAGATTAAATCGTATTGTTGCGCAATAATTGTACCTATCTCCTTTCCTTTTCCATTTATATGCTTTTCTAAATCGTAGATTGCTGGCATCGAAAAAGGATTGTGTGTAAATGTCCATCTTCCTTCGTCTGTTTTTTCAAACATTGGAAAATCTACTACCCAAGCTGGTCTTAATTCTTTAGGATTTATTAACTTTAAAATACGCCCCATTTCTTGACGAACGGCATCTAACGCTTTGTTTGCAGTAGCATAATCAGCTGCAGAAAAGAATACAATATCTCCTATTTTTGCTTCTGTAGCTTTTATAATATTAGCTGCAATATCTTCACCTAAAAACTTAATTATTGGCGATTGTAAATCATTTTCATTCACAATAATATATGCCAAACCTCCTAATCCATTTTGTTGTGCAATGCTAGTCAAGTTTTCTATCTGACCTTTAGACATTCTTTTATTTCCCTGCTCTTCAGCAGAAACCTTAATACATTTTACAATTCCACCTTCTTCTATTGGCTTGCTAAAAACTTGGAATGTTGTATCTTTTACAATATCTGTAATGTCTTGCATTTGTAATCCGTAACGTAAATCTGGTCTATCACAACCATATTTATCCATGGCATTTTTATAGGTAATTACTTCAAAAGGATGTAAAATCCATTTTTTACCATATATTTTACGCACAACTTCGTTAAACATTTTTGTGTTTAAATCTATAATTTGCTGCATACTTGCGTACGCCATTTCTATATCTAATTGTGTAAATTCTGGTTGTCTATCTCCTCTAGAATCTTCATCTCTAAAACAACGTGCTATTTGAAAGTATTTTTCAAAACCACCTACCATTAACATTTGCTTAAATTGTTGTGGTGCTTGTGGTAACGTATAAAAAGAACCAGCTTGTTTTCTTGTTGGTACAATAAACTCTCTTGCTCCTTCATCTGTTCCTGCTGTTAAAATAGGAGTTTCAATTTCTAGAAACTCTTCTTCATCTAAAATGTCTCGCAGTAATTTTATTACTTTATGTCTATTTACAATTGCTTTACGAACCTCGTCATTTCTATGATCTAAAAACTTGTATTCAAAACGAACCTTCTCGTTACTTTTAAATGCTCTTTTAATTTCGAAAGGCAATGTTTTAGAAAGGTTTAAAATATCTAAATCTGAAGTTTCTAATTCTAACTTACCGGTTCTTAAACCAGCATTGTAATCGTCTTCATTTCTTTGAACTACAATTCCTGTTACAGAAATAACAGATTCTGGTTTTAATTTTACCAACTCATCTAAATTAGGAAAAGATTCTCTACTTAAACGAACTTGAAAAATTTGATTACTTGAATCTCTTAAATCTATAAACATTAACTCTCCATGATCTCTAACACTAGAAACCCAACCAGATAAAGTTACTTTTTCTGTAATTGAAGCTTCTGATAATTGAGATATTTTATGAGTTCTGTATTCTTCTTTTATAATAATTGGAATTTCAGGTAAAGTTTCCTCTTCAATATTAGTTTTTGACTCATCATCATTTGCTACTAACTGCTCGCTTTTAGTTGTAGTTCTTCCATTTCCAACTCCTCCTGAAAGTTGTTTTAAAACTCCTGTTCTAATTACTTTTCCAGAAGCTCCTTTACCAATAACAGCAATTACTTTACCTACAAGAATACCTGCTTTACCTTGGTTTCCTTCTTTAATATCTTTTGCTATTGCTTCGTTTTCTGATATTACTTTTGCTATTGCTGCAATAATTTCAGTTTCAGAAATAGTATTGTCTTCAAAATACTTTTTATAATTAAAATTAGCATCTTTTAAATAAGATGAAATTCCGTTTTGAACTAAAACAGAAGTTATTTTATCATCTTTAAATAATTGAAAAATAGTAATTAAATCTTCTATATTATGAATGTTTTCATAAGCATCTGCATCAATATTATTTACTAACGTTTTTGCTACAAAAGAAGGATCTTGAATGGCATTATTAATTGTCATAAATGTTTTAGAACGAATTGCATCTGCTGTAAAAAACTTTGCATCTTGTGGTAAAACATTTCCTTTAATTAAAACAGATTCTACAGCATAAGGCAGCGCGCTTTCATCTATCTTAATATTTTCTACAACATCTTTTATAGAAACAAAAGGTAAATCTGGTTCAGAAATAAAACGATAATCTGCTTCAAATTCCTTTTTACGCATTGTTTTGGTTTGCTTTAAATCTGCATCCCACAAAACCGTAGTTTGGTCTGGTCTAAATTCTTTATGTTCTGTAAAATAGTTTAATTGCTTTTCTATTTCTTCCTTTAAAGCTTCTACCATAAACTTAAAAGAATTTAAGTTTTTGATCTCTGTTCTTGGGTTTAAACCGGTAGTTCCTATTTTTCTTAATGAAACCGAAACATCTGATTTAAATTCTCCTTTTTCTAAATTTGCTTCAGAAATTCCTAAATTTTGAACAATACGCTGAATATATTGTGCATATGTAGAGGCATCTTCAATATTTCTAATACAAGGATCTGTTACAATTTCTATTAACGGAACACCTGCTTTGTTAAAATCTACTAAAGAAATTTTCTTTTCGTGCATTAATTTTGCAGCGTCTTCTTCTATATGTGTTTGTGTTAAACTTACTGTAAATTGAGTTCCATCATTTCTATAACAAGAAATTGCTCCATCTGGAATTACAGGGTTATGAAACTGTGTAATTTGTATGTTTTTGGGGTTGTCTGGATATTCGTAATGTTTCCTATCCCATGAAATAACTTCATTAGAAAAAGTAGATTTTACTGCTTTACCAAAATAGATAGCTTTTGTAATTGCTTCTTTATTTATAGCTGGTAAAACACCCATTTGACCTGTACAAACAGAACAAATATTTGTATTAGGAATTTCTGTTTCTTCATTAGGACAAGAACAAAATAATTTTGTCTTTGTATTTAAACGAACATGCGTTTCTAAACCGATAATTAATTCTAAATCGTGTGCTTTTAAAGCATCATTTAATTGTGGTAATTCCATTATAAAATATCGTTTAAGAAGTTAGCAAATTGTAAAACTTCCGCATCTTTTTTCTTGTCTGCTGTAATTTGTAATCCTGTAGTAGTTCCTTTTGGTATTGTTAGTGTAGGTAATTCTCCTAAACTAAAACCAACTGTGTATGCATCTGACAAATACATCGCTAAAGGATCATTTAAACTCTCGCCAATTTTTGGAGGATTTGCTGGTGTTACTGGTGATAAAATAATATCTACTTCCTCAAAATCTGTACTAAACCTTGCAGAAATTTGATTCCTTAAATTTTGTGCTTTTAAGTAAATTTCATCAGAAAAACCTTGAGATAATACTTGGTTTCCACCAATAATTCTTCGTTTTGTTTCCTCAGAAAACTTCTCTGAACGTGTAATTGAGTATGTATCCTTTAAATTCTCTCCTTCAATTCTTGCTCCGTAATTTGTACCATCTAAACGAGACAAATTAGAAGCCGTTTCTGCCATTGCTAATGTGTAATAAGTAGAAACTAAAATATCTGAATTAAAGAAATCTAACTCTTTTACTACAATTCCTTTGGCTTTTATTTTTTCTATAGTGGCTAAAAAATCTTCTTTTATTTCAGATGAGATTGCTTCACTTTCAATAAAATTCTTAAAATAACCAACTTTTTTTATTGTTGAATTTAAATCTTCAGAAATTACTTCAGAATTATAAGTAGTTTGATCTCTTACATCTTTACCACTCATTATATTTAATACAATTCTTATATCTTCAATAGATTTTGCAATTGGCCCAACACAATCTGTAGAAGAAGCGTATGCCATTAAACCGTAACGAGAAATTCTGCCATAGGTTGGTTTTAAACCATATACTTTATTGTAACCTGCTGGTTGACGAATTGACCCTCCAGTATCTCCACCAATAGAAAACGTTGTAAAATCTTTTGCAACATTTACTGCAGAACCTCCTGAAGAACCTCCACCAACTAAATCTGAATTTATAGCATTTTTTACTGCTCCAAAAATGGTGTTTTCAGAAGAAGAACCATGCCCAAAAGAATCACAATTTTCTTTTACTAAAGGTATTGCTCCTGCATCTAGTAATTTTTGAATAGAAGTTGCTGTATAAGAAGATTTGTACTTTTTCAGTAAATCTGAACTTGCTGTTGTAAACGTTCCTTGCAACATATACACATCTTTAATTCCAAAAGGAATTCCTTCTAAAAGGCCAATTTCTTCTCCATTTGCAATTTTAGCATCTACTGTTTTAGCCAAGGCTAAAGCCGTTTCATCTAATAGAGAATTAACAGTATTATGTGTGTTTTGCTTTAATAAATCTAACTTTCCTTGTACTAATTCTGTACAAGAAATCTCTTTGTTCACCAATTGCTGATGTAGCTTTTTTATCTGCGACTCCATATTAATCTTCTATCACTTTAGCAACCACTAAAAACCCATTTTTTTCTCTCGGAAAGTTTTCTTTTATAATTTCTTTTTCTAAAGAAGAACTTTCTAAAACTACATCTTCTCTTAAATCACTTAAAGAAACTACATTATTATGAACTGTATTTATAGCATTATTATTCTGATTTGCATTTTTAATTACATCAAATAATTTACGCACCGATTCCGATGGTTTTGCTCCTTTAATACTAGACAGAATGTCTACCGTCATTATTTTACTCATTTCTTTAATTTTAGATTCAAAAAAAAAGCCCTCCAAAAATTTGGAAGGCTTTATATATTTTTAAACAACAACCTTCCGTCCTATAAATTAGGATTATTGAAATTACGATTGTTATTATTAATTGTCATATTATCTATTGATATTGACAAATATATGTAGAAAATATGGTACAAAAATCTCTTTTCTATCATTTTATGAAACCATTACATAATCTGTAAAATATTGATATTTAATTACTGATATCATAAAATACTGAAGTTTATTTATAAAAAAACCATTTAATAATTTTTCAATAAATACAAATACGTTTGTAAAACTAAAGGATTTTGTAACTTTAATTAAAAATGATTTATTTCCTTAAAGGAATTGCAATGTTAGGATAATCTGTAATTAAGCCATCTACTCCCATGTTTAACAGATTAACCATATCTTCTTTTTTATTAACTGTCCAAGGAATAACTCTCATATTCTTTTTCTGAATATTTTTAACTTCCTCTTTATTTAATAATACAAAATAAGGACTATAAATTTCCGGCATAAAACTTAACATTTTCATATTTGTTTCGAAATTATTCTGATATGTTAAAAAAGCCAATTTATATGCAGGATATGTAATATGAATATATTCTAAAACTCTAGGATCAAAACTTTGGATAACGATTCTTTTTAAAGGAATCTTCGCTTTTTTTAACTCATTTATCACAAGATCTGAAAACTCTGCTACAGTAGGCTGAAATCCGTTTTGCTCATCTTTAGGTGTGCTTTTTATTTCAATATTATAAAGAATTTCTTTGTTTTTAATTTCTGCAAAAGCAATTACTTCAGATAATAAAGGTTTGTAAGCAGCAACTTTTTCTTGCTCTGGAAACTTAGAATTTCCTAAAGAACCAACATCATATTTCTTTATTTCTTTATACTTGTTTTTATAAACATTAAAAGTAACAGCATCTTCTTTGGTTATACGATTTCCTTTAAAATCTAACGTAATTTGTTCATTTAACCAAGGTTCATGAGAAACAACTACTTTTTTATCTTTACTAATTACAACATCTAACTCTATAGTGTTTACACCTAAATTTAATGCTTTTTCAAAAGCTTGCATTGTATTTTCTGGAGACAAACCTCTTGCACCTCTATGCCCTTGCAATTCAAAATTATATTGTTGCTTTTTCTCTAAAATCGTTGCATCAATAAAAGCAACAGTTTCATTATATACGTTCTCCCAATCGTTAGATCTTAAATCACACGCTATAACATGATTTCCTGCTTTAGGAAAAGCTACTTTCTTTTTTTTATCAAAAGAAGTACCTAAACCATCATACATTTTTAGAATTGCATCTACAGAAACCACCTGGTCTTGTTCTTTTTCATTCTTGTAATAATAACCAACAAAAACAGGTACTTTAACTTTAGAAAAAGTTTTTGGAGTCATGTTTGTAATTAACATTTTTATTAAAGCTTCATAACCATTAATATGATAAGAAGTAGACCAGTATTTAGCTTCTTCTTCAGGTCTATTTTGCTTCATAATTTCACTACCATTCATCTTTATAAATCCAGCTTTACCTTCTGGTGTTAAAATTGCGCTAAATGCAGGGTTTTTAAGTCCGATAAACGGAGAATACATTATCAATCCTAAAATAGAAGTATCTTCTGATGCTAATTTTAAACTTAATGTTCCACCTGTAGATGTACTTATTAAAATAACTTTCTTACCAATGGTTTTTCCTATCTCTAAAGCTTCTTTTGCAGAAGCAATATAGTTTTCTGGTGTTAAATTTATAAAATTATCATCTCTATCTAAACCATGTTCTTTTAAACGAGAAACGTAAATATTTGCATTGTAATTCTTAGAAAGCATACTCATTACAGGTTCACCCTCTCTTCCACTTGCACCAAAACCATGCAAATAAACAAATGCAATTGGAGATTGTTTTTCTTTATATTTTTCTGACCAAATAATTTTGGCTTCATTTCCTGACTTCATTCCCTTTACATTCGCTTCTTCACTATTAATACTGTTTTCAATAGCAGCTAAACGTACAACTTCTTGTCCATTAAAAACAGTTATAAATAGTATAAATAAAAGAAACGTTAAAATATTTTTCTTCATTGTTTTTATATTAGAAGAAAGGTTTCTAAAATTATAAATAATATAATTTTAGAAACCTTTCTTTATTGTTTGTAATAATTAAAAACTTGCTTTTAATTGAACACCAAAAAATCTTGGAGCACCAGCAATAAAAGTTGGTATACCAAAAGCACCACCTGTATTACCAGCATCAACAATAAACTCTTTATTTAAAGCATTATTCATAAAAAACGTTAACTCATAATCTTTATTTATAACTAACCCTGTTTTAAAATTTAAAATTCCATATGCATCTTGAGAAATGTTTGGCAAATTAGATTCTTCAAAAAACACTTTAGATTTATAGGTATAAGTTGGTCTAAAAAAGTAACCTAAGTTTTCAGTAACATTTAAATTGAAATTAAACCCTGCAGAAAAAGAATTTTTAGGAGTTAATCTAAAAGTATTACCAGCAAGTAATTGTTCGTTTCCGTTTGAATCTTTATCATCAAAAGAAGCATCTATGTAACCATAATTAGCAAAAAAACTAGATGTTTTAGAAAACGCATATTGCATAGCTAATTCAAAACCAAAAGAACTTGCATTACCACTATCTTCTGGAATCGAGGTTAGAACTCCGTTTTCAAACTTAGTTACCGTTGTTTGAAAATTTGAATAATTATACATGTAAGCATTGGCATCAAATTGTAAACTATTATTTAAAAATAATGATTTTGCACCTACTTCATAAGACCAAACAATTTCATCAGACAAAATAGTAGTTTCTGTTGCTGTTACACGTATAACGTTAGGTCTTCTTCCTCTAGAAGTTGTACCAAATAATGTAATATTATCATTGATATCATAATTTACTGCAAAACGACCAACTGCTGATAAAAAACTTTCATTAGCCTCAATTTTTTCTCCGTTGGTTGAAGCAAATAATACATTTGGAAAATTACCCGACAAATATCCTAACACAGAAGGATTCTCTGAATCAACTACTTGAAATCCTGCATTAATTTGCTCTAAAGTAGCTCTTAAACCCATTGTAACAGATAATTTATCTGTAAGATCATAAGAAGCATCTACAAAGACATCTCCAGAATAATTTTCTCCAAAATTTGTATATGTTTCTTTGTTGAATGAATTTAGTGGAGCACCTGCAATTGCACCAAAAACACTTGGATCGTTTGGTATAGAAGATGCTAAAATAGCAACACCGTTAGACACAAGAAAATTAGGGTTTAAAAGTAACATTGCCATACTTCTCTCGTCAAATTCCCAAGGCACGTTTTGCGAACCATCTTCATAAAACAAGTTTGCACCAAAGAAACCTCTAAATTTATCATCAGTATCAAAATTAAATCTAAATTCTTGACTAAATTGTTTCCCTTTAGAAATTTCATTAAAAAATAAAGCTGGCGCAACAGTTCCATCCGCATCAAAAGCTTCATTAGAATCAAACTCTCTATACGCTGTTGTAGATGTTAAATCCCAAACATCATTAAAACTGTGCTTTAAAATTGCAGTAGCACCCCAAACAGTTCTATCTAAACCTAATTCTTCTCCTCTTTCTAAATCTGCAAAGGTGTTAGGATTTGTATCTCCGCCTAAAGGCGCAAACGTTCCACTTTTAAAAGAAGTTCCTGGAGGCGTGTCTTTTTGCCAATTTGCTATAAAATTTAAAGTTGTATCATCATTTAATAAATATTTAAAAGACGTTCTAAAAGCAAGTGTTTCTTTTCCATTTAAATCTCCTCCAGAAATGTTTTCTATAAAACCATCTCTTTTATTATAAATTGCAGCAGCTCTAAAAAATAATTTATCTTCTACTAAAGGAGCATTATAATGACCTGTTGCTAAAAACTGATTAAAATTACCATACCCCAATTTTACAGAACCAGATGTTTCATTTTTTGCTTTATTTTGAATGATGTGCATTGCACCAATTTGCGCTCCTCTTCCAAACAATGTTCCTTGAGGTCCTTTTAAAACTTCTACACGTTCTATATCATATAGTTCTACAACAGAACCTCTAGATTTACTAATTGAAACTCCGTCTTGAAAAATAGAAACTCTTGGTTCTACTCTAGAATCTCCACTATCACTTGTAATTCCTCTAATAACAATTCCAGGGTTATTAACACTCTGAATTTGTACTTGAAAACCTGGTATATATTCCGATAAAGCATCATATTCAAAAGTTCCTTGATTTTCTATAAAATCTGTTCCGTAAGACGTAATAGCAATTGGAACATCTTTATTTTTTTGCTCTCTTTTTTGAGATGTTATTACAACACCTTCTAACATAAATGAACTTTCTTTTAAAATAAAATTTTGATTTGTTAGCGAATTACTAATTACTACTTTTTTAGTAACTGTATTGTAACCTAAATATGAAACCTCTACAACATAAGTGGCATTTGCAATTCTATTTAATGTAAATTCTCCGTTTTCATTTGAAGTTGTTCCAATAGATAATTTCTTAATATGAACATTTGCGCCCATAATTGGTTCTCCTTGTTCTGTTGTTATAACTCCTTTTAACACGCCAATATTTTGAGCGCTTATACTAATTACACTAAAGAGTGTTAAAAAAGTAAGTAAAAATTTAAAGTACATTTATTTTATTTTAAGATTAAATTAGAACGCTAATTTATCTTCATAAAACAAGGCAACTGTTAATTTAAAATCATACAATAGTTACTTTTTAAATAACAAAAAACTATTTTTTACATATAATTTACGATACAGTAACATCAAATTTCAATCAATTAATGGCGAATGTTTTTACATTAAAAACAATTATATATTAATAACTGATTTATACATATTTAATAGACTTAACATTGCAAACATCTCTTTCTTATCAATTTTATTAAATTAACTTTTAAACATAAATATATTTCAAATGGCGTGCTATTTTCCGAAAAATAGACAATCACCATTATTTTACAATTTAAAAATAAAAGTTCTAAGCTACTTTTAACTATTCTAAATTTTTCATTGGAATTAAAAACATTAAAAATGATTATAAAATCATTTTTAAGCCATTTAAGCCACTTTTAAGAAATCAACAAATGTTGATAATTTTTAAACTAAATAGCTAAAAACACTTTAAAAGAGCTTAAAAAATTGTAAATTTGAGTTTATTGGAATTTGTATTTTAAAACGAATTTCATCAAATTAAAAACTAATAATTCACTTTATATAATGAGCGAAGAAAATAAAAATAATTATGATGCTTCCAGTATTCAGGCATTAGAAGGAATGGAACACGTAAGAATGCGTCCTTCAATGTATATTGGAGACGTTGGCGTACGTGGTTTACACCATTTAGTGTATGAGGTTGTAGACAACTCTATTGATGAAGCAATGGGTGGTTATTGTGACACTATTGACGTTACAATAAACGAAGACAATTCTATTACAACTAAAGATAATGGTCGTGGAATTCCTGTAGGAATTCATAAAAAAGAAGGCGTTTCTGCACTACAAGTTGTAATGACAAAGATTGGTGCTGGTGGTAAATTTGATAAAGATTCTTATAAAGTTTCTGGTGGTTTACACGGTGTTGGTGTTAGTTGTGTAAATGCATTATCAGATCATTTAAGAGCAACTGTACATAAAGAAGGAAAAGTTTGGGAACAAGAATATGAAAAAGGTAAAGCTTTATATCCTGTTAAAACAATAGGAGAAACAGATTTTACGGGTACAATTGTTACTTTTTTACCAGACAAATCAATCTTTCAACAAAGTACAGAATATAATTATGACACGCTTGCAACTCGTATGCGTGAATTAGCATATTTAAATAAAGGAATAACAATTACTTTAACAGATAAACGTAATACAGATGATGAAGGAAATGTTATCTCTGAAGTTTTTCATTCTGACGAAGGTTTACCTGAATTTATTAAATATTTAGATTCTACAAGAGAGCAGTTAACTGCAAATGTAATTTCTATGGAAGGTGAAAAAAATGGTATTCCTGTAGAAGTTGCCATGGTTTACAACACTTCTTATGCAGAAAACTTACATTCTTATGTAAATAATATTAACACACACGAAGGTGGAACACATTTATCTGGTTTTAGACGTGGTTTAACTGGTACTTTAAAAAAGTATGCAGATGAATCTGGCTTACTTAAAAATGTAAAGTTTGATATTTCTGGAGATGATTTTCGTGAAGGATTAACAGCTATTGTTTCTGTAAAAGTTGCAGAACCGCAGTTTGAAGGACAGACAAAAACAAAATTAGGAAACAGAGAAGTTACATCTGCTGTTTCTCAGGCAGTTTCAGAAATGTTAACTGACTATTTAGAAGAAAATCCTAATGATGCTAAAACTATTGTACAAAAAGTAATTTTAGCAGCAACAGCAAGACACGCAGCACGTAAAGCCAGAGAAATGGTACAACGTAAAACTGTTATGTCTATTGGTGGTTTACCTGGTAAATTATCTGACTGTTCAGAAACTGACCCAGCACAATGTGAAATTTTCTTAGTTGAGGGAGATTCTGCAGGTGGTACAGCAAAACAAGGTAGAGATAGAAACTTTCAGGCAATTTTACCACTTCGTGGAAAGATTTTGAATGTAGAAAAAGCAATGCAACATAAAGTTTTTGAAAACGAAGAAATCAAAAACATGTTTACAGCTTTAGGTGTTTCTATTGGAACAGAAGAAGATCCAAGAGCTTTAAACTTATCTAAAGTACGTTACCATAAAGTAGTTATTATGTGTGATGCCGATGTAGATGGTTCGCATATTGCTACTTTAATACTAACATTCTTCTTTAGATATATGAGAGAAATGGTAGAACAAGGTTATATTTATATAGCAACCCCACCTTTATACCTTGTTAAAAAAGGACAAAAGAGAGAATATGCTTGGGATGATAACCAACGTGATATAATTGCGCAACAAATGGGAGGCTCTGTAACCATACAACGTTATAAAGGTCTTGGGGAGATGAACGCAGAGCAACTTTGGGACACAACAATGAACCCTGAGTTTAGAACCTTACGTAAAGTGGTTATTGATAGCCCAACAGAAGCAGATAGAGTTTTCTCTATGCTAATGGGAGATGAAGTACCACCAAGAAGAGATTTCATTGAAAGAAATGCAAAATATGCTAAAATTGATGTTTAAATTTAATAATTTAAACTGATAACATTTTTAAAACCCCAACTAAATAGTTGGGGTTTTTTACTACCTACAAATAGGTGTTTTACCTATTTTTAATCAGAAAAGAGGGTATAATAATTTCATTTTTAACATTATTTTATATATTCGCTATTAATAAACCCCTAGTAATAATTAAAGATTATTAACTAAACTCAACAAAAATGAAAAAATTAATTTTATTCTTTTTAGGTATTTTCGCCTTATCATTTAACACAAAAGCACAAGAAGGTTTCGAAGGATACCTATTAGCAGATAGTAATGATAGAGGTAAACTAATTGACGCATACATTACACCTGCAATGAAAGGTTTAATTTACGGAATGAACAATGGGTGGTATCATACAGCAAAAGTTCATAGCCCTTTTGGTTTTGATTTATCAATAGGATTAAACGCATCTTTAGTACCTACAGAAGATGAAATGTTTAATTTATCTGGATTAACTTCTATTAACCAAGCTAATGGAGGTAATATCTCTGCAGCAACTGTAGCAGGTTCAGAAGACATAACACCACTTACAACAGTAAACTACACAGAAGGTGGTATAAGTTACAATACACAGTTTAATGCTCCTGGAGGTGTTAAAGAAAGCTTACCTTTAAGCGCTGTGCCAGCACCAGCAGTTCAATTAAGCTTAGGTTTACCTGCAAAATTTGAAGTAAGTTTAAGATTGGTTCCTCAAATTGGTACTGATGACGTAAAAGGAAACTTACTTGGTATTGGTCTTAAAAAAGAGATTACAAATTGGTTTGGTCCAATGGATAAAACACCTTTACACGTATCATTACTTGCTGCCTACACTACAATGACTGTAGACTATAAAATAGAAGATGGTGGTGATGTTGAAGTTACAGATGGTTTAGCTGAATTTAATCTTAATTCTTACACAGTTCAAGCAATTGCTTCATTAAACTTTCCAATAATAAACTTATATGGTGGTATTGGTTATGGATCTGGAAACTCAACTCTTAAAATGTTAGGAGATTATACTTTAAGATACGGCCTACAATCTAGAACAATTTCAGACCCAATTAATTCTAAATTTAATGCAGGTGGTTTTAGAACAACTATTGGTACTAGATTAAGTTTAGGTTTTTTTAAAATATTTGGAAGTTACACTTTACAAGAATACAACACAGCAAATTTAGGAATAGCTTTTAGCATAAGATAAAACGAATTACAAAATACAACAAAAAAAGACATCTAGTTTAGATGTCTTTTTTTGCTTTAAATTAACTATAATCTTGCATAAAAAATTGTATTTTAGCACCGTATATATTCAAAATAATTTAAAAATAAAAATATGAAAGTTACAGTTGTTGGTGCTGGTGCAGTAGGTGCTAGTTGTGCAGAATACATTGCTATTAAAGATTTCGCTTCAGAAGTTGTTATTTTAGACATTAAAGAAGGTTTTGCAGAAGGTAAAGCAATGGATTTAATGCAAACTGCTTCTTTAAATGGTTTTGATACTAAAATTACAGGTAGTACAAACGATTATTCTAAAACTGCAGATTCTGACATTTGTGTAATTACATCTGGTATTCCTAGAAAACCAGGAATGACTCGTGAAGAATTAATTGGAATTAACGCTGGAATAGTAAAAATGGTTTCTGCTAACTTAATCGAGCACTCTCCTAACACAATTATTATAGTTGTTTCTAATCCTATGGACACTATGACTTATTTAGTTCATAAAACTACAGGATTACCAAAAAATAGAATTATAGGAATGGGTGGAGCTTTAGATTCTGCACGTTTTAAATATAGATTAGCAGAAGCTTTAGGAGCACCTATTTCTGATGTTGATGGTATGGTAATTGGTGGTCACTCGGATAAAGGAATGGTTCCTTTAACTAGATTAGCTACAAGAAACTCTGTTCCTGTTTCAGAATTTATTTCTGAAGAAAGATTAGAACAAGTAATGCAAGACACTAAAGTTGGTGGCGCAACATTAACAGGTTTATTAGGTACTTCTGCTTGGTACGCACCTGGTGCTGCTGTTTCTGGAATGGTACAAGCAATTGCTTGTGATACTAAAAAAATCTTTCCATGTTCTACTTTATTAGACGGTGAATATGGTTTAAGCGATTTATGTATTGGAGTTCCTGTTGTTTTAGGTAAAAACGGTATTGAAAGCATTGTAGAAATTAACTTAAGTGATGCTGAAAAAGCACACATACAGGAATCTGCAGCTGGTGTTTCTAAAACAAATGGCTTGTTAGAATTATAAAAAGAAAATCACATTTTGTGAAATATAAAAATCCAGCCAATTGGCTGGATTTTTTGTTTACTATAATTTTTACTTCAAAAAAACTTTTATGACAAACCAGAAATTACTCCGTTTTTATCTATTTTCATATTTTCTGATGCAGGTGCTGCAGGCAACCCAGGCATTCTCATCATTTTACCAAGAATAGGAATTACAAATCCTGCTCCTGCTGCTATTTCAATTTCACGAACCGTAACTTTAAAGTTTGTTGGTCTTCCAATTAATTTATCATCATCAGAAAAAGATTTTTGAGTTTTTGCCATACAGACAGCAAAATCATTAAAACCTAATCTATCTATTCTTTTTAAATTTAATTGCGCTTGCCTAGTATATTCTACATGAGTTGCTCCGTATATTTCTTTGGCTATAATTTCTATTTTATCTTTAATAGGAGATTTCCAGTTATAAAGCGGTTTATATTGTGTTGCTTTATTCTCTACAACATTTACAACAGCTTCCGCTAATTTACTTGTGCCCTCTCCTCCATTTGCCCAACCTTCAGACAAAACAGCTTCCACACCTAGACTTGCACATTTTTTAATTACAAAATTAACTTCTTCAATAGAATCTGAAACAAAAGAATTAATAGCAACAACAGGCTCTATGTTAAATTTTCTGATGTTTTCTATATGTTTTTCTAGGTTTTCAAAACCTTCTGTAACTCTCTCTAAATTTGGAGTATTATATTCTTCTTTAACTGCACCTCCATGGTGACGCAATGCTCTAATTGTAGCAACTAAAACAACACATTTAGGATTTAAATTAGCGAATTGAGACTTAATATTTAAAAATTTCTCTGCACCTAAATCTGCACCAAAACCAGCTTCTGTAACTACATAATTAGACAATGAAAGCCCCATTTTTGTAGCAATAATAGTATTAGTTCCTTGTGCAATGTTTGCAAAAGGTCCTCCATGAATAATTGCAGGGTTTTCCTCTAAAGTTTGTACTAAATTAGGTTTAATTGCATCTTTTAAAAGAATTGCCATTGCGTTTTCTGCTTTTAAATCTTTAGCAAAAACAGGTTTCTTATCAAAAGTAAAACCTATAAAAATATTACCTAAACGCTCTTTTAAATTTTCTAAATCTGATGCCATGCAAAGAATAGCCATTACTTCAGATGCAGGTGTAATATCAAAAGAATCTTGTCTTGGAATTCCATTAGCAGTTCCACCTAAACCAATTGTAATATCTCTTAAAGCTCGATCATTCATATCTATAACACGTTTCCAAAGAATAGTTCTAGGATCTATGTTTAAGTTATCTATTTTACTCTGAAGATTATTGTCAATTAAGGCAGACAACAAATTATTTGCTTTTTCTACAGCGTTAAAATCTCCCGTAAAATGTAAATTAATATCTTCCATTGGTACTACTTGAGAATATCCTCCTCCTGCTGCACCACCTTTTATTCCAAAAACGGGTCCTAAAGAAGGTTCTCTTAAAACAACGGTTGCTTGTTTTCCAATTTTATTTAAACCTTCGGTTAAACCAATAGAAACAGTAGTTTTACCTTCACCTGCAGGAGTTGGTGTTAAAGCAGTTACTAAAACTAAATTATTCTTCTTTATTTTTTCATCGTTAATTAAAGACAAAGGTAATTTAGCCTTGTATTTACCATACATTTCTATATCATCTTCTTCTACTTTTAAATTTTTAGCTATGTATTTTATATGTTGAAGTGTTTTTGCTTGAGCAATTGAAATATCTGATTGATGTGCCATATATATTTACAATAAATAAGATTTGTTATTTTGTGAATTTAAGAGAATAAATATAATCAAATTTAAAAATTACTAATAAAATAATGTTAATGTATTACAAAATTGAAGAATACATAATTGTATAAGATTTTTTAATAAAGAAGTAAGAAGCAAACTTTTTTTATATATTTGGCTTATGCAAGCAAAATGGTACATTAGTACTTTCTTTTTATTATTTATTTACTTTGGTGCATTCCAAGAGCAAGTTTCTATTCCTAATCAAGAAATTGTTTTAGAATTTGTTGATGCTAAAATCAATAAAAAAGATATTGAAAACACAATTGCTGCAGTACAAGAAAAACTTATAAATGTTGGCGTTAAAAACATTGTAATTACTACTAATAAAAAAGGCACTTTAAAGATTTCTTATTACAGTACTCTTCATGTAGATAATATTAAAGATGAACTTGCTAAACAGAATAAATTGGTTTTAAATCAAAATTCTGAAGACAAAGAAAAAAATAAAGACTCTTCTAATTACAATATTGATGTTCATGTATTAACAGACCAAACAGACATCTCTAATTTAGATGATCAGTTTATATTTGAAATAAAATATAATTCTGACAGGTTTACAAACGTAAATTATTTAGCACTTGCCAAAAACTTAGACCAATATAAAACTGACAAACTTTATAAAACTGCTTATAAAGCTAACAAAAACAGCCCTTTTACAAAGGATAGAACTTCTTATAAAGAGCCAGAAGTTAGAGCTGGCCCTACAGATTACAATAGCTAAAAACTGTATTAATTTACTTTTTTTACAACCTCTTTAAATTGATGAGTATCTTACTCATTATCAATAAAAACAATCAACAAAAATAATTGTAAGGTTTTGCGAGAAACAATATATTTGCTCGTTTTTAAAAAAAGCCTACAATAAAATAAATAACATGCAAAACAAAGGACTTATTAAGGTATTCGCTATCCTTTTCGGATTAGTGAGTTTATATCAATTATCATTCACATTTTTAGCAAACAAAGTTGAAGATGATGCAAAAGAATATGCAGATAGAAAGATAACAGATAACAATGCAAGAAAAAAAGCTGCTTCTGAAACTAAATATTTAGACAGTGTTGCAAACAAAAATATTATTGATTTAGGTATTGCACAATACACTTACAATGATGTTAGAGACAAAGAAATGAACCTTGGTCTTGATTTAAAAGGTGGTATTAATGCTATCTTACAAGTTTCTGTAAAAGAAGTTTTAAAGAATTTATCTAACGATTCTAAAAACGTAGCTTTTAATAAAGCTTTAGAAGCTGCAGATGAAAAGCAAAAAAGTAGTAATCTAAATTATTTAGATTTATTCTTTGAAGAATTTGAAGTAATTGCTGGAGATACTAAATTAAGTGATCCTGCTATTTTTGGAACAAAAGCTTTAAGTGAAAAAATTTCATTTAATGAAAACAACGCTTCTGTTAGAGAAACTTTACAAAAAGAAATAAACAGTTCTATTGCTACTGCTTTTGAAGTATTAAGAAGTAGAATTGATAAATTTGGAGTTTCTTCTCCAAACATTCAAAGAATTGGAAATTCTGGTAGAATTCAAATTGAATTACCAGGAGCACAAGATATAGATCGTGTTACTAGTTTAATTACAAGTAAAGCAGAATTACAATTCTGGGAAGTATATACAAATGCAGAGGTTTTACAATATTTATCTATTGCTAACTCTAAAACTATAGAATTATTAAAAGATACTTCTGTTGCAGAAAAAGTAAAAGACACTGTAAAGAAAGATGATATTGATGATTTATTAGGAGAGTCTATAGATTCTACACAAGTAAACCAAAAAATGCTTTTCACTTATTTAAGCCCAATGCAAGCGCAATTAAGCTCTACTATTGGTTATGCTAAAGTATCTGACACTGCAACTGTAAACAACTTATTAAGAAGAAAAGAAGTTAAAGATTTATTACCAAACGAATTACGTTACGTAAAATTCTTATGGGATTATAAATCTTTTTCTACTGAACAAAACCCAAATACTACAGAAGATTTTGAAGCAAATGAAATAGTTGCTTTATACGCAATAAAATCTAACAGAAATGATGTTGCACCTTTAGAAGGTGACGTTATCTTAGATGCTTCACAAGTTTATAGCCAATTAAACAAGCCAGAAGTAAGCATGACTATGAATAGTGGTGCTTCTAAAGATTGGGCTAGATTAACAACAGATTTAGCTGCACAAAAAAATAAATTTATTGCTGTAGTTTTAGATGATAACGTTTATACTGCACCAACAGTAAATAACGCAATTACTGGAGGTAGTACTTCTATTTCTGGTGGAAGCATGACTGTTGCAGAAGCAGAAGATATTGCAACTGTATTAAAAGCAGGTAAATTACCAGCTGCTGCAAGAATTATTCAAGCAGAAGTTGTAGGTCCATCTTTAGGTCAAGAATCTATAGACGCATCTGTAAGCTCTTTTGGTTTAGCAATTATCTTAGTTTTACTTTGGATGGTTTTATACTATGGTAAAGCTGGTTTATATGCAGATATTGCATTAGCAGTAAACATCTTATTTATCTTCGGAATTTTAGCATCTTTTAATGCTGTATTAACTTTACCTGGTATTGCTGGTATTATCTTAACAATAGGTATGTCTGTAGATGCTAACGTAATTATTTTCGAAAGAATTAAAGAAAGTTTATTTAAAAGTAAAGGTTTAAAACAATCTGTAGAAGAAGGATTTTCTGTAAAAGGAGCATTATCTGCAATTATTGATGCAAACATTACTACTCTTTTAACAGGTATTATTTTATATGTTTTTGGAACAGGACCAATTAAAGGTTTTGCATTAACATTAATGATTGGTATTGCAACTTCATTATTTACTGCTGTATTTATTACACGTTTATTAATTGATGGCGCTGTAAACAAAAACTCTAAATTAACGTTTAACACTTCTATCTCTAAAGGATGGTTCCAAAACATAAATGTAGAATTCTTAAAGAAACGTAAAATTGCTTACGTAATTTCTGGAGCTATTATTATTGGAGGTATTATTTCTATATTCTCTATTGGTTTAAAACAAGGTGTAGATTTTAAAGGTGGTCGTTCTTATGTTGTTCGTTTCGATCAAGACATGAATCCTACTGAAGTTGCAGAAACTTTAAAAGGTGCTTTTGAAACATCTCCAGAAGTTAAAACTTACGGTACACCAAATCAATTAAAAATAACTACGGTTTATAGAATTGAAGACGAAGGACAAGAAGTTGATGAAGAAGTTCAAAACACTTTATTTACAGGATTAAAATCTTATTTAGGAGACACTTCTTATGAGAACTTTAAACCAGGTTTCGAAAAAGAAGGTTCTGGAGTAATGAGTTATATTAAAGTAGAACCAACAATTGCAGATGATATTAAAACATCAGCTTTATATGCAGTATTTGGATCTTTATTAGTAGTTTTCTTATACATTTTATTACGTTTTAGAAAAATATCATTCTCTATTGGAGCTGTAATTGCAGTTTTTCATGATGTATTAATTGTATTAGGTGTATTCTCTATAACTTATAACTTCATGCCATTTGATATGGAAATAGGACAATCTTTTATAGCCGCTATTCTTACGGTTGTTGGGTACTCCTTAAATGATACCGTGGTAATTTTTGATAGAATTAGAGAATTTGCTGGTATTCATACAAATTGGAAATATAGCGAAGTAGTAGACAAAGCTTTAAGCTCTACATTGGGTAGAACAATAAATACATCTTTAACAACATTATTAGTAATGTTAGCAATCTTCTTATTTGGAGGAGACTCTATTAAAGGATTTATGTTTGCTCTTATTGTAGGTGTAATAGTTGGTACGTATTCATCTTTATTTGTTGCAACACCAATTATGTTTGATGCTACTAAAAAAGAAGAAAAGAACAAATAGTTCTAATTTAACATAGAATAAACCGTTTTCTTGTGCTAAACTTGTTTTTAGTAATTCATAAGAAAACGGTTTTTTCATTTCACTAATAGCAGTTATATTTGCAATCTATGAGTATTATTAAACTTCAAGATTTATATTTTAAACCTTATATTAATAAGGACAGAATTTCGGCAATTGTAAAATATTTAGCAAAAACTGTAAAAGCAGATTTACCAAAAGACGAAGTACCAATTTTTGTAGGTATTTTAAATGGATGTTTTCTATTTGCAGCAGATTTTATTAGAGAGTTTGAAGGAGATTGTGAGGTTTCTTTTGTAAAACTTGCATCTTATGAAGGCACAACTACAACAGACAACGTAAAACAATTAGTTGGTATTAATGAAGACCTTACTGGTAGAACCGTAATTATTTTAGAAGACATTATAGATACAGGTACTACACTTCAAGAAATTTATAACATTTTTAAAAACAAAAATGTAAAAAAACTAAAAGTTGCCACACTATTTTTTAAGCCAGATGTGTTTAAAAAAGAACTACCAATAGATTATATCGGACAAAGTATAGAAGATAAATTTATTGTTGGTTATGGTTTAGATTATAATGGTTTAGGAAGAAATTATCCAGAAATATATCAACTATCAACAACACCTAAAATGAAAAACATCGTATTATTTGGCCCTCCAGGAGCTGGAAAAGGAACACAAGCAGAATTTTTAAAAGAAATGTATAATTTGGTACATATTTCAACTGGAGATGTATTCCGTTTTAACATAAAAAACAAAACAGAATTAGGTTTGTTAGCTAAAAAATATATGGATGATGGTAATTTAGTTCCAGATGAAGTTACTATAAACATGTTAAAAGCAGAAGTAGAAAAAAATACAGATGCTAATGGGTTTATTTTTGATGGATTTCCAAGAACAGAATCTCAAGCAGAAGCTTTAGATGTATTTTTAGAAGAAAAAGGAGAACAAATAAACGGAATGGTAGCTTTAGAAGTACCTGAAGATTTACTAGTTACTCGTTTACTAGAAAGAGGAAAAACAAGCGGTAGAGCAGATGATACCGACGAAGGTAAAATTAGAAACCGTTTTAACGAATACAATACAAAAACAGCAGTTTTAAAGGATTATTTTGATGCTCAAAATAAATACTACGGAATTAATGGTGTAGGTTCTATAGAAGAAATTACACAAAGAATTTCTAAAGTATTTGATACCCTTTAAAAGTGTAACTTTGCAATTCTTTAAGAGGTGTTCTATTTTATAAATAACACAAAGAAGAATTACACAATTAAACAAAAAAAATGACTGAAGGAAATTTTGTCGATTATATAAAAATTTATGCTTCTTCTGGAAAAGGAGGACAAGGTTCTGTGCATTTACACAGAGAAAAATTTATAACCAAAGGAGGACCTGATGGTGGTGATGGAGGACGTGGTGGACATATTATTTTACGTGGAGATAAAAACATGTGGACATTATTTCATCTAAAGTTTAAACGTCATTTTAGAGCTGAAGGTGGTGGTGGTGGAAGTGCTAGTAGAAGTACTGGTAAAGATGCAGAAGACATTTATATAGATGTGCCATTAGGTACAATTATTAGAGATGCAGATACCGATGAAGTTTTACAAGAAATTACAGAACATCAAAAAGAAGTAATTTTATTACCTGGAGGAAAAGGAGGACTTGGAAACTGGAATTTTAAATCTTCTACAAACCAAACGCCTAGATACGCACAACCTGGTATCGATGGTCAAGATGGATGGTTTAGAATAGAGTTAAAGTTGTTAGCAGATGTTGGTTTAGTTGGATTTCCTAATGCAGGTAAATCTACTTTATTATCTGTTTTAACTTCTGCAAAACCAAAAATTGCAGATTATGCTTTTACAACTCTAAAACCTAACTTAGGTATTGTAGAACATAGAAATCATCAAACATTTGTAATTGCAGATATTCCTGGAATTATAGAAGGTGCTGCTGAAGGTAAAGGATTAGGCCATCGTTTTTTACGTCATATAGAACGTAACTCTGCCTTGTTATTCTTAATTCCTGCAGATAGTGATGATATTAACAAAGAATATGAAATTCTTTTAAACGAGCTTAAAAAGCACAATCCAGAATTGTTAGATAAAGATCGTTTATTAGCTATTTCTAAAACAGATATGTTAGATGATGAATTGCAAGCAGAAATAAAAGCAGAATTACCAAAAGGTGTTGAAGCTTTGTTTATTTCTTCTGTTGCTCAAAAAGGCTTACAGGAATTAAAAGATAAACTTTGGAAAATGTTGAATTAATTTTCATTTCAAAATAAGACTTACAGAAATGTCATTTTAAAATAATTATTTTAGAATGGCATTTTTTTTATTCCTTTAACTCAATTAAAATAGGCAACCTATATTTGGTTGTTACTGGAATTCCTCTTTTTATTGCAGGATAAATATTTGGTATTTTAGATATTGAAACTTCTAAAATACTATCTAATTTAGGTAGTTGATCTTTTATTTCTTCTGATGAATCTATAGATTGTAAAATAATTTCACCTTTAGAATCTATTAATAAATCTACATAAATAATTTCTGAAATTGAATCTTTAATTGCAAACTCATGTATTAACAACTCCTCTCCTATTTTTTTATGAATAGTATTTCTAAAGCAATTAGACATTTCTTCTTTATCAATTAAGTTATCGCAATTTTTAAATGATGGTGAAGTATCTACTGCAGAAAAATTAACAATAGTATCTAAAACTTGTGCTTCTATATTTTTCTTAAAAGAAAATTTATCACAAGAAAAAAAGCATAATAAAACTATTAGTAAAATACTTCTTAAAAACATTTTTTAAAGTTACTGTATTTTAGGTGAATACAAATTTAATTTACAAGTAAAGTAAAGGGGGTACTAAATACAACATTTACTGGTTTACCTCTTTGAGTTGCTGGTTTCATTCTAGGTAAAGAACTTATTACTCTTAATATTTCTTCTTTTATTTTAATATGTGGTGCTCTAGCTTCCACGTCTACTATATTACCATTTTTATCTATTGTATATTTTATTAGCACTCTTTTCTTTCCTGCAGGCAAACCCAATTCATTTGGTAAATCTGTATTAAATTTTCTAGAAAAATGTTTCTGAAATTGTAGTGAAAAACAATCTTTTTTAGCTTTATTAGAACCTTTACAACCAGGAAAAACAGGTGGAGTTTCGATAACTGCAAAAGAAACAGCTTCAGAAGATTTTAAATTATTAGTTTTTTTTCCGTTTTCCTTTTTTATGGTTCCTGAATTATTATTTAAATTTGACACAAAGTTACTAGAAGGTTTTGCTACAGAAACGCCATATGACAATAGCTTCTTCTTCATTTCTTCTAAAGTAGATTGCATGTTTAAATACTGACTGGAACTTTTATTAGAAATGTAAGAAAGAGATTTTTCTAAAGATGAAATAGATTTTTTTAATCTAGAGATTTCTTGTTGTTTTTGTTTAATCTTGTCAGCATTATCTATTGCATCTTGTTTTTCTTTTTCTTTCTTTAACACAATTAATTTATTAACAGCAATAGTTGGGTTTTCTAAAGCATCTAAATTATCTGTATAAGCTAACAACATTGCCTTGTAATTTGCCGAAGATTTATTTTTGTTTATTTTAAAGAATGCTTTAAAATATTCTTCTGCTTTTTTATAATTGCCTAATTCATAGAAAAATTTAGAACCAAAAACAGCCACTTTTTCTAAATAAATTCCATTACTTAACTCTTTATTCTTTTCTAAGTACTTGGTTGTTTTCTCTAAATTAAGTTCTTTATAGCTATTTAAAGCTTTTTTAAAATACACCTTTGCTAGGTCTTTTTTATCTTGGGCATTTGTATTTATAACAAGTGTAAATGATAAGAATAATAAAAGTAGTAATCTCATGTTTAGGGTAATTGAACCTTAATTTAATTGGTCTGTAAAGCTACTAAATTTTAATGAATTACTATTCTAGCTTTTCTCCTCTCATAAAATAATCTTTTTTTATATCTGAAATTCTTTTTAAAGCATAAGCTGTCATTTCTTTATCCTTATCTAGAAAACGTTCTTCATAGTATTTAAAATGCTTGTAGGCCATTTTCTTGTCCTTATAAAGATCGTCTGTAATTTTTGCTATTTGAAATTTCGCTTTATAATTCTTTATATTTTCTTGAAAAGCTTTTTCATAAAACACCAATGCTCGTTTTGCATTTTTCATTTCATAATAAGCATTTGCTAATCCATAAAACTCTTCATCTCTTTTATGTTTATCTGTAATAGTAGCTCTATAATAATTCATCATAGCACTTGTAAAATTCTTTTGTTTCATATCAATATGTCCCAAATAAGTAAACATTTTAAAATCTTCTGAATCTATTTTTACTACATTTTTAAACCTTTCTTTAGCCTTATCAAAATTCTCTAAATTATAATAAACCTTACCCAACATTGTATTATTATAAAATTCCATTTTTTCTATACTGTCTAATTTTAAAAGAATTGGTATTGTTTCTTCATACTTTTTCTCTCTATACAATTGGTTTATTTTTATTCTGTTTAAACTAACGTGGTTAGATTGTATTGCTAGACCTTTATTAATAAAGAGATAAGTAGAATCTTTGTCTTTCAATTTAAAAAAACTAAGAGCTAGTTTAGATATTGCTTTTATATGTGTACTGTCTTTTTTATAGGTTGAAATAAAACTATTTATCATTTTATTTCTTTTATTTAAATAAGAATAAGCAATACCCAATTGATATGAATAATATGCATTTGTACTATCCTTTTTTATTAAATCTGAAAATATTAAGGTTGCTTTTTTGATTTTTTTATTGGTTAAATACAACTTACCTAATTGATATTCTAAAACCAGATTTAAAGTATCTTTAGCTAACAAGTTCTCATAAATAGCAATAGACTTATCAGATTTTTTTATTTTCTGATATGCTTTTGCTAGTTTTAAACTTGCTTTTTTATTTTCTTTAAAAGTTAAAGCTTGTTCTAAAAAATATGCCGTTTGTTTATAATTATCTATAGATTCGTATATAACTGCCGTTTTATAATTAGATAAAAAAGAAGGTGACTTTATCTCTTTTAACTTTTTTAAAGCCAATTGATATCTACCGTTTTCAAACAAACTGTCTATCGCAGAAAAAGCTGAGGATTGCGCCCCAGCTTTTACAACTACAAATAATAATACAATTAAAATCCTCTTTTTCATTTTATACTTTTTATTCTACCATTATTGTAAATGGAATGTTATAATTTACAGCAACTTTCCCTTCTTTATTTTCTCCAGGAATCATTTTAGGCAAAGAATTCATTATTTTTAAAACTTCCTCTTTAATTTCTGGGTGTGGCGCTCTGGCTTGTACATCAACAATATCTCCGTTATTATCTACTTTAAAATGGATGAAAATTCTTTTTTTTCCCGATTCAAGTCCTAAACTATTTGGTAAATCTTTATTAAAATTGTCTTTAAAATGTTTTTGGATACTTTTATTGAAACAATTTTTATCTCCTTCATCACAACCAGGAAAAGTTGGTGCTTTTTCTATTTTTAAGAAGTTTACTGAACCATCTTTAGAACTTCGCTTTTCTGTTTCTTTTGTAACTCTATCTATATTTATTAACATTGCACTAGCGTTTCTACCGTTTGGCATTTTATAAAAATGAAAACTAAACATTTTATAAAACTCAGGTTTATCTTTTCCTCGCTCGTCAATTTTGTTTTTCATTATCTCATACTCTTCTCTTTCATTGTTAGATAAATCATTTATCGAAATTTTCTTTGCTCCTATTGGCGCATCACTTCCTATAAAATTATCTAAATAACTTTCTTTATTTCCTTTTTTACTTATAAGAACTCCATCTACATTTCTATGCATTATTTGCATTTCTTTCTCAGCAATTGATATTTCTTTGAGCTCATTATCTGCACAAGAAGTATAAAAAAGCATACTTGTTAATACAGGAATCAATACCAAATATTTTAATTGATTCATTTTTTTAGATTTGTTTTTCTTCATCATAATAATTCTTTTTTTAATTAATGTTTGTTTGTAAAACTGATTGATAAACGCAATGTTTTCAACCTGAAAAAAACTGGATAGCAATTGATTTATGTAATTATCTTTTGTATTATTTTTAGTAGCAACTTCATCAGAAATATATTCGTGTACCAAGGTTATTCTTTTCTGATAAATAAAAATCATGGGATTAAACCACATTATAATTTTTAAAAACTCGAACAATAATAAATCTAAAGAGTGCTTTTGTTTACTATGTACTAACTCATGCGCAATAACTTGTTCTTTTTGAGATTCTGGAATATTGTTCCCCAAAAAAATGTAATTAAAAAAAGAAAAAGCTTTTGTTTGATTCGGAATAATTACCAAAGAATATCCTTCTTTTTTAATTAATTTATAAGACCTTATTAAGCTTATAATTTGTAATAATTTTAGTAAAAATAAAACACTAAAAATAATTACTCCGCAACCAAATAATATATCTATATAGCTTACAGATTGATACCATGAAGCTTCTTGAATTACTTTTTCTGGCGATAAAATAATTTCTGGTAAAAGCACAATATATTCCTCTGGAACTGCTTTTTGAAAACTTGGTATTTTAACCAATGGCAATAAAAAAGATAAAATTGGCGTACTTAATAAATACCATCTGTTTTTAGTGAAAAAAGTTTCTTTACTTAGAAAGAAATCATAAATAGCCAAGAACAGTACTTGAAATAAGGTTACTTGAATTATATAATTAATCATAGCTTTTAGATTTTTTATTCTTTCTTATTTACTTCCTTCAAAATAGATTCTAATTCAGAAACATCCATTTTATTTTCTTTTACAAAAAAGGACACCATACTTTTAAAAGACCCGTTAAAATAACCATTCATTAATTTGTGTAAACTCTGGTTACTATATGCTTCTTTGTCTATTATTGGGTAATACATAAAACCTCTACCAACTGGCTTATGCCCAACAAATTCTTTATTTTCTAGAATTCTAACTATTGTAGAAACAGTATTGTATGCTGGTTTTGGTTCTGGTAATTTTTCTATAACTTCTTTTACAGATGCTTCTTGTAAATCCCATAAGACTTGCATTATCTGCTCTTCTGCTTTTGTTAATTGCTTACTCATAATTTCAACTAATTTTTTAGTTCAACATTACAAATATAACTAATTTTTTAGTTTGAACTAATTTTTTAGTTAAAAAATACTGTAACAAACATTTTCTATTTTCGTCTTACAATAAAATCAACAATGGATATTCTTTTACTAATTATAGGCTTCTTATTAGTTCTGCTAGGAATTATAGGGTCTTTTTTACCCGTTTTACCAGGGCCTTTAACAGGTTGGTTTGGTCTATTGGTATTACATTTTACTTCTATTATTCCAACGAATTTCACATTTCTAGGAATAACTTTAGCTATTGCAATATTAATTTGGGTATTAGATTATATAATTCCAGCAATTGGTACAAAGCGTTTTGGTGGAAGTAAAAAAGGCGTTTATGGAACAACAATTGGCTTATTTATTGGATTATTCTTTATTCCTATACCATTTGGAATTCTAATTGGCGCATTTTTTGGAGCACTAATAGGAGAATTAATGTTTGATAGTAAAGACACCAACAGAGCAATTAAAGCATCTTTTGGTTCATTTATTGGCATTTTAGCTTCTGCAACTATTAAATTTTCGGTAGCATTTGTCTTTGTAATTCTATTTATTATGAAATTTTGGGAGTTTAAAAGCGAATTCTTTTAACTTTTCTAAGAACAAAACAGTTTAAACCAAAAAATTAATTAGCTAAATAAAAAGCAAAAAAAAAGCGTCCCATTTAAGGGAAGCTTTCCATTGGTTAACAAAACCACGACACTTTTTATAAAGTGCCAAACAACACAACTAAATGCTACTTCAACAAAAAGTAGCGGGCAAATATACAACGTTTTATGATTTCTACAAGAAAATAATGTTATTTTATTGAAATCTTCAATTGTTAGATTATTGAAAGATTGTATCTTTGCAGTCTTTAAAAATTTATCACTAATATATAAGAAATGCAATTATCAGAACAAGAAGTTGTACGTAGAGAAAAGCTAGCAAAATTAAGAGATTTGGGCATTAACCCTTATCCTGCAGATTTATTTCCAGTAGATTCTAACTCAAAAGAAATAAAAGAAAACTTTGCGGAAGAAAAACAGGTGGTTATTGCAGGCCGTTTAATGGCTATAAATATACAAGGAAAAGCTTCTTTTGCGCAATTGCAAGACGGCGAAGGTAGAATTCAACTTTATTTTAATAGAGATGAAATCTGTGCTGGAGAAGATAAAGACCTATATAATATTGTATTTAAAAAACTATTAGATTTAGGAGATTTTGTAGGTATTACAGGAACACTTTTTACAACACAAGTAGGTGAAAAAACTGTAATGGTTAAAGATTTTAAATTACTTTCTAAAGCTTTAAAACCATTACCAATACCTAAAGTAAAAGATGGTGTTACTTATGATGCCTTTACAGATCCAGAAATGCGTTACAGACAACGTTATGCAGATTTAGTTGTAAACCCACACGTTAAAGAAGTATTTATTAAAAGAACAAAATTGTTTAATGCAATGCGTTCTTTCTTTAATGATTCTGGTTATTTTGAAGTTGAAACTCCGGTTTTACAACCAATTCCTGGAGGTGCAGCAGCAAGACCTTTTATAACACATCATAATTCATTAGACATTCCTTTATACATGAGAATTGCTAATGAACTGTATCTTAAAAGATTAATTGTTGGTGGTTTTGATGGTGTTTATGAATTCTCTAAAAACTTTAGAAATGAAGGAATGGACAGAACTCATAATCCT
>CAXBIR010000001.1:0-105535 GCA_963975825.1 uncultured Polaribacter sp. | reverse complement strand
ATGACAAATGACGACAGAAAAATAAAAGAAAAACTACAAACAAAAACTTGGAACGAGATTAAAACAAACGATTCTTGGGCTATTTTTAAAATAATGGCAGAATTTGTAGATGGTTATGAAAAATTAAGTAAAATAGGACCTTGTGTATCTATTTTTGGTTCTGCAAGAACCAAACCAGATCATCCATATTACAAATTAGCCGAAGAAGTTGCTTATAAATTAACTCAAAACGGTTATGGTGTAATTACAGGTGGTGGACCAGGAATTATGGAAGCTGGTAATAAAGGAGCAAACAGAGGAAAAGGAACTTCTGTTGGCTTAAACATAGAATTACCTTTTGAACAACATGATAACCCTTGGATAGATTCTGGAAAAAGTTTAGATTTCGATTACTTTTTTGTTAGAAAAGTAATGTTTGTAAAATATTCTCAAGGTTTTATTGTTATGCCTGGTGGTTTTGGTACAATGGATGAACTTTTTGAAGCAATCACATTAATTCAAACAAATAAAATTGGTCGTTTCCCTATTGTTTTAGTTGGCACTAAATTCTGGGGAGGTTTATTAGATTGGATAAAAAACACTTTATTAGAAGAAGGAAACATTAGTGAAAAAGACCTAAATTTATTTAGAGTTGTAGATACTGCAGATGAGGCACTAGAGCACATTAACAACTTCTACGCTAAATATCAATTAAAACCAAACTTTTAATTGACGTTTATTTAATTGAAAAAATATTTATACATATTATTAGTCTTTATAAGTAGCTTTAATTTTGCACAACAAAATGCAATAAACATTAAAGCTACTTTAAATACTGATGAAAATAAATTAATGATTCAGCAAGAAATTGTTTACCACAACAACTCTAATGAAACATTAAATCACATATTTCTTCACAATTGGGCAAACAGTTTTAAGAATAGAAAAACACCACTTTCTAAACGGTTTATTCAAGATTTTAGAAAAGACCTATACTTTGCCAATGAAAAAGATTTAGGCTTTTCAGATATTAAAAATATATCTATTAACTACAACAACATCATTTACAAGGAACTAGAAAACAAAGAAGATATTATTCAACTTTTTCTAGAAACTCCTTTAAAACCTAACGAAAGCACAAACATAAGCCTAACCTACTTTATTAAGTTACCAAACTCTAAATTTACTGGTTATGGTAGTTATAAAGATGGATATCGATTAAGATATTGGTACATTACTCCTGCTATTTACAGAAAAGGATGGCAATTAATGAGTAATCTAAATTTAGATGACTTATTTGAAGATTATACTTCTTTTAATATTGATTTTATAATACCTAAAAACCTAACTTTAGTTAGCAGTTTAAAACAAAGTTATACTACAAATGGAAACTATAATTCTTATCATTTATTTGGTAAAAATGAAAAAGATATAATTATAGATATTCAGAAAAAAAATACTTTTAAAAAGTTTAATACAGACACTCACGAAATTCAAACAGACATTTTAGATAAAGATTTAAATGCCAACTTAACAAAAGATATTCTAAACAGAGAAGTTCATTTTCTAACTAGTTATCTGGGTGTTTTACCTAAAGATAAAATTCTTATAGACGAAGTAATGCGTAAGAAAAACCCTGTTTATGGTTTAAGCCAACTACCTAGTTTTATTAGACCTTTTTCAGATGTTTTTAAATACGATTTAACCTTATTTAAGGCACTTTCTAAAAAGTACTTAAAACAAACTCTTCTGGTTAACGAAAGAAAAGATTATTGGTTAATAGATGGTTTACAGAACTATTTAATGATAGAATATGTAAACAAATACTACCCAGAAATTAAACTTTTAGGAACTGCATCAGATAGCTGGTTTTTAAAAAGGTTTAATGTATCTAAACTAAAATTTAATGAAAAATATCCTTTTGTTTATCAATTTACAGCAAGAAAATTTCTAGATCAATCTTTAAATACACCTGCAGATTCATTATCAAATTTTAATAGAAAAATTGTAAGCAAATATAAATCTGGCTTGGGTTTTAACTACCTAAAAGGTTATTTAGGTGAAGATGTTTTAAATAAAAGTATAAAAGAATTTTACCAAGAAAACAAGTTACTTATTACACAAAGTAACAATTTTAAAAAATATCTAACAAAAAACAGTTCTAAAGATATTGAATGGTTTTTTAATGACTTTATTAATACAAATAAAAAAATTGACTACACAATAGACAAGGTTAAAGAAACAAAAGATAGCTTAAAAGTTACTATAAAAAATAAAAGAAACATTACAGCACCCATAGCTTTATACGGCTTAAAAAACAACAAAATTGCGTACAAAAAATGGTTTTCTAATATAAACGACACATTAACCACCAGTGTTGCAAAAGGAAAGTTTGACCAGTTAGTTTTAAATTACGAAAACATATATCCTGAATACAACACATTAGACAATTACTACAACACAGACAGAAAACTATTTAACAAACCTTTAAAATTTACTTTAATTAAAGATGTAAAAGCACCCAATTACAACCAATTATTTTATCAACCTAGTCTTGGCTATAACTTTTACGATGGCTTAATTTTAGGAATGAAAATACACAATAAACCACTAATAAAAAGGAATTTAGAATTTAAGTTCTCACCAGGTTACGCTACTAAAAGCAACAAAATTAACGGATCTTTCTCTATATTGTACAATCAATTTTTTGAAGAAACTAATATCTACAAAGTATCTTACGGTATAGCAGGTAATACTTTACAATATGCACCTGATTTGTCTTACAGTTCTTTAATACCCTACATAGATATTGAGTTTAAAAGAAAATCATTAAGAGATGCCTCTAATAAATTTATTAGAGCCAAAATAGTTCATATAGACAAAGAAATTTCTCCATTAGAAATAAAAACACCACAAGATAATTATAGTGTTTTTAGTTTAAGTTATAATTCTATCAATCCAGATATTATAAAAGAAACTCGTTATAATTTTAGTACAGAATTTGCTAAAAATTTCTCTAAAGTTTCAGCAGATTTTAGATTTAGAAAACTTACTTCAACAGATACTCAATTAGATTTCAGAATTTTTGCAGGTGCATTTCTTCACAACAAATCTAAAGGAGATTATTTTAGTTTTGGATTAGACAGAGCTAATGATTATTTATTTGAACTTAACTATTATGGTCGTTCAGAAGATTCTGGTATTTTTAGTCAACAATACATTATTACAGAAGGTGGTTTTAAATCTGTGTTACCAACAAGGTTTGCTAACCAGTTTATGTTATCGCTAAACTCTAGTATTGGTTTATGGCGTTGGGCAGAATTTTACAATGATGTTGCTTTTTTAAAAAACAAACAAAAACCACTTTTCTTTGGTTATGAAAACGGAATTAGATTTAATTTTATTCATAATATTTTTGAAATATATTTTCCATTATACTCAAATAATGGCTGGGAAGTTTCACAACAATCTTACTCTCAAAAAATAAGGTTCACCTTTACTGGTGATGTAAATAGAATTTATAACTTTTTTAGAAGAGGCTTCTTTTAATAGCGCCAAAATACTTTTGTAACGCTTAATTTCTCTCAATTTTCCGTTTTATTTCGTCCTTTTGTTTTTGATTATAATATTTAACCAAATTTAAAATTACATGAAATTAAAACAATTCTTAATTGCCTTTATGATTTGTTTCAATTAGATCAAGACATTACTAAATTATCTTCTTTTGTAAATTGTAATTTAGGCATTAACTTAACCACTGGTTTAAGTTTACCTAATCAAAAACCATTGCGGTTGGTGTAGCAGGTAATTGTGGTGAAAAAAACTTTATTCCAGATGGTTTCCCTATTTATGTAGACAGAGCTAATGGAATTTTTAGCTACGAAGGAGTCCTTAAAAATGGTTTTGTTTTTTTAAGAGGCTTTGAACTAGGTAAAGAATATAATTTTAAAACATTTTATAAAGGAAAAAGTTATTTTTATAAATGGACTTTTACAAGTACTATCTTCTTTGATTTTGAATTTGAGCTATCAAAAGAAGCTTGCGATTTGATTCCATAATCTTAAAAAAGATAATATAAGAAAACATCCTATTTATTTTAGGATGTTTTTTTTGCTTAAAATTTAGATAAAAATTAATTAAAAACAGTTGTAAATTTATCCTTTAAAGTTTCATTTTCAAATTCAAATAATAAGTATCTTCGTTCTTTTTTCTAAAAATATGAAGTTTAAATTAATATTTTTCATTTTATTATTGAATTGTTTTATTGCCTTTGGACAATACAAAAAAATGCTTCATAAACCTTATAATAAGAAGATAGAAGCTATAGATGTTTTATATAGAAACACCATTAACGAGGCTAGAAAAGATTCTTTATATATTTCTAGTTACACTACTAAAATGCAACAATGGGCACTATCTAATAATGATAAAGAGCTTGCCTTAGAAGCAGAATTACTTAATGCATATGCTAATTGGTTTCTTTATGGTTATAAAAACCCATTACTAATAGACGGTCTAAAAGATATTGCTGAAAAAGGCAATAAGAACAAAATTTATCATGTAGAGGAACGTGCAACACAAGTTATTGCCACACATTATTGGAATCAAAAAAACTATGAAGTAGCTTTTGAATGGCTTTTACAATCTGCAGAAGTTTTAGAAAAAATTACTTCAGAAAATTTTCCAAATATGGCTAGTCACCTAAATTTTATTGGACGCTGTTATTACAATTTCGAAGATTACAATAAAGCTCTTGTATATTATAAAAAATCTGCTAATTTAAAAAAGAGTTCCTTTAACGCAAATGCTGTTTTAGAAGCCCAAAGCACTGTAGGCTTATGTTACCAAAAAACACAAAAATTAAAACTAGCAGAACAATATTTTTTAGCAGTAATTAAAGACACATCTATATATAAGAGCAAGACATGGGTAGGTATTGCTTCTGGGAATTTAGGCTATAACTATTATTTGGAAAAAAACTTTAAAAAAGCAATTCCTTTATTAAAAGAAGATTTTCAAAATGCAATAAAAATAAATGAACCAAATTTAGCAGCAGGTGCCACCATTACTCTTGCAGATATTTATTTAAAACAAAATAAATTAGAAAAAGCAAAACAGAAAATTAAAGAATCTAGAGAATATATCAAAACATCTAAACAAACAGACCGTTTAAGAAACCTTTACCCAATAATTAGTAAATGGTATTCTGCCAACAAGCAAACAGCATTAAGTGCTGTTTATTTAGATTCAACAATTATTGCTATAAATAATTATAACAAAAAATACAGTAGCTTAAAACTACTTAGAGCCAACCAAAAAGTGGCAATAAAAAACAAAGAAATTGAAGTAGAAAAATTAAGAACGCAAAGTCAACTTAAATTAACGCAACGAAATTATATTATTCTAATAGTAGCAATTTTATTAATAACAAGCACTCTTTTTTTCTGGTTTAGAAACAAATACCTATTAAAGGAGCGAGAAATAAAAGTACTTGCATTAGAAAATGCACAAAAGGCTTTAGAAAACTCGAAGAACAAACTAAAGAACTTAACCAAGAAAATTAGAGAAGATAGTAACCTTATTACAGAGTTACAAAAAAACGAAGCATCTAAAAACAATTTAAACTTATTATCTCAACTAAAATCTAAAAATATTTTAACTAAAAGCGATTGGCAAGAATTTCAAAATTTATTCAGAGAAGTATATCCTAATTTCATTCAAAACTTCACATCATCTTACCCAGATTTAAGTCAAGCAGAAATACGTTGTTTATGTTTAGAAAAACTTGAATTAACCAATAATGAAATAGCTTTAATTTTAGGAGTTTCTGCAAATACTATTCGAGTAACAAAACATAGAATTCGTAAAAAAACTGATACACTTACCAACAAGAGTTTAAGCGAAATGATAAAAAAGAACAGTTAACAGGTTTATTATTAATTTATTTTTTAAAAGTTTTTTTAACTAAAAAAGTTAAAAATCACTCTTATACCGCATTTAAATATTTTATAATAGACACACATTCAATCTTCTTTTAAATAAAAAATTAAATTCTAAAAACTAACAGAAGTCTTTTATTGCATTATTCGTAAATAATAATAAAATTACATATTAATAATTACGAAATATTTAACAAATATTTATATTTTTAAATATCAACTAAAAAAACTACCTTTGCAAAAGCCTAAATCAAGAAAAAATGTCGCAAAAAACTCTTACAAAAAGTACAAAAGAAGAACTTTCATTTAAAGATTTTAAAGCAGAAGTTTTAAACGACTACAAAATTGCTAAGATTAGTAGAGAATGTAGTTTACTAGGTAGAAGAGAAGTTTTAACAGGAAAAGCCAAGTTTGGTATTTTTGGAGACGGAAAAGAAGTACCACAATTAGCGTTGGCTAAAGCCTTTAAAAAAGGAGATTTTAGATCTGGTTACTATAGAGATCAAACCTTTATGATGGCCATTGGAGAGCTAACCGCTCAACAATTTTTTGCAGGTTTATACGCACATACAAACATAGAAATAGAACCAATGTCTGCAGGTAGACAAATGGGTGGGCATTTTGCAACTCATAGTTTAAATGAAGATGGAAGTTGGAAAAACTTAACAGAACAATACAATTCTAGCTCAGATATTTCTCCTACAGCTGGCCAAATGCCACGTTTATTAGGTTTAGCCCAAGCTTCTAAAATATACAGAAACGAAAAAAGCGTACAACATAAAACTAATTTTTCTAAAGAAGGAAACGAAGTTGCATGGGGAACAATAGGAAACGCAAGTACAAGTGAAGGTTTGTTTTTTGAAACAATAAACGCTGCAGGAGTTTTACAAGTTCCTATGGTAATGAGTGTTTGGGATGATGAATATGGAATTTCTGTACACGCGAAACATCAAACAACAAAAGAAAGTATTTCTGAAATCTTAAAAGGTTTTCAGAGAGAAAATGATTCTAATGGTTATGAAATTTTTGTAGTAGATGGTTGGGATTATGTACAATTAATTGATGTTTACAATAAAGCTTCTAAAATAGCAAGAGAAGAACATGTACCTGTTTTAATTCATGTAAAAGAATTAACACAACCACAAGGTCATTCTACTTCTGGTTCTCATGAGAGATACAAGGGTAAAGAAAGACTTCAATGGGAAAAAGACCATGATTGTATTACTAAAATGCGAAAATGGATTTTAGATTTTGAATTACGAACAGAAAGCGGAGAAACTTTACGTTTTGTAGATTCTGAAGAAGAAATAATTATCTTAGAAAAAGAAGCTAAGAAAATAGTTACAACTGCAAAAAGAAATGCTTGGAATGCATTTAATAATGAATTAATAGACGAAGCTAAAATAGCTGCTAAATTATTAGAAAGAGTTGCTGCCAAAAGTAATAATGGTGCTTTTATTACTAAATATAAAAACGATTTAGAAAAAATAGCAGAACCAATTAGAAAAGATGTTTTAATTGCAGCAAGAAAATCTTTACGCTATTTAAAAGAAGAAGATTTTGCTGAAAAAACAGAACTTCAAAACTTTATAAAAGAAACTATAAAAAGAGCTGCTCATAAATATTCATCTTTTTTACATAGCGAAAGTAATTTTAGTGCATTAAATGTAACTGAAAAGAAACCTGTTTACGCAGAAAATCAAAATTTGGTGGATGCTAGAGTTGTAATGAGAGATAATTTTGATGCAATTCTTAAGAAACACCCAGAAGTAGTAATTTTTGGTGAAGATGCA
The DNA here is from genome assembly GCA_963975825.1 of uncultured Polaribacter sp. GTDB lineage: Bacteria > Bacteroidota > Bacteroidia > Flavobacteriales > Flavobacteriaceae > Polaribacter. The sequence continues at coordinate 97,824 of CAXBIR010000001.1, read as the reverse complement.
GGTTTTATTGGAGATGTAAACCAAGGTTTAGAAGGTCTTCAAGAAAAATACGGAGACATTAGAATTTCTGATACAGGAATTAGAGAAGCTACTATTATAGGACAAGGTATTGGTTTAGCAATGCGTGGTTTAAGACCAATTGCAGAAATACAATATTTAGACTACTTATTATATGCACTACAAATAATGAGTGATGATTTAGCTACACTTCATTACAGAAGTTTTGGTAAACAAAAAGCACCACTAATTATTAGAACTCGTGGCCACAGACTAGAAGGAATTTGGCACGCAGGTTCTCCAATGGGAGGAATTATAAATAATGTTCGTGGAATGCACGTATTAGTCCCAAGAAATATGACTAAAGCTGCTGGTTTTTATAATACTTTATTAGAAGGAGATGAACCTGCTTTGGTTGTAGAATGCTTAAATGGTTATAGACTAAAAGAAGAATTACCAATTAATTTAGCGGAATTTAAAACTCCAATTGGCTATGTAGAAACAGTAAAAGAAGGTACAGATATAACTGTAGTTTCTTACGGTTCTACTTTAAGAATTGTTGAAGAAACAGCTATAGAATTACAACAAGTTGGTATAAATATAGAAATTATTGATGCGCAAAGTTTACTGCCATTTGATTTAAATAGCGACTGTGTTAAAAGTTTAGCTAAAACAAATAAATTAATTGTAATAGATGAAGATGTTCCCGGGGGAGCTTCTGCATATATTTTACAAGAAATTTTAGAGAAGCAAAATGGTTATCAATATTTAGACAGTAAACCAGCTACTTTAACATCTAAAGCACATAGACCTGCTTATGGTACAGATGGAGATTATTTCTCTAAACCTTCTGCAGAAGATATTTTTGAAAAAATATATGACATTATGCACGAAAACAATCCAAATAAATTTAAAAGTTTATACTAGAACAAACTAATAATTATAAATAGCCTCAAAAATCTAAATTTTTGAGGCTATTTTTTTTTAACAGAACTATAAGAAATAACTACAACGGTTTTTAATATTTTAGTAGATTAAATAACTAACTAATATATCATGAAAAAAATACTATTATTTTCATTGTTAATCGTCTTTATTCTGCCCATAGATTTTCAAGCTCAAAGTGGAAGAATTAAAAAGAAGAATAAGAAAAAAAACAATGATAAAAACGTTGTTAAAGCACCTCTAAAAAAGAGTAAAACACCAAAATATTCTGATTTTGTAAAAAAAGATACAGAAACAGATGAAGGTTTGTTTAAAGTTCATGAAAACAAGGATAAATTCTTATATGAAATTCCTAAATCTTTTTTAGGTAAAGAAATGTTATTGGTTACTAGAATTAAAGAAATTCCTGCAAATTTAGGTGGTGGATATGTAAATGCTGGTTCTAAAATTAATACTCAAGTTGTTGTTTGGGAACATTATAAAAACAAAGTTTTATTAAAAGTAAAATCTTACAATGCAATTGCAAATGATGATTTACCTATTTATAAATCTGTAAAAGCAAACAACTTAGAACCTATAATTTATGCTTTTGACGTAAAATCTCAAAACACAGATTCTACAGCTGTATTAATAGATGTTACAAAATTCTTTTCTACAGATGTAAAAGCTATTACTGGCTTACCTGCAGGCTTCAGAAAAACATATAAAGTTAGAAGATTAGATCCTTCTAGAAGTTTTATAGGAAGTATAAAAAGTTACCCAAAAAACATAGAAGTTATTCAAGATTTTACGTTTGACGCAGATGCACCACCAAGTAATAGAAACACAAATACTATTACAATGCGTATCAATCAATCTATGATTTTATTACCAGAAAACCCAATGATGTCTAGAGTTTATGACAAAAGAGTTGGTTACTTTTCTTTAGGAAACGTAGATTATAGTTCTGAAGCTTTAAAAGCAGATAGTAAAAGATATATTAGACGCTGGAGATTAGAACCTAAAGATGAAGCTGCATACAATCGTGGTGAATTGGTAGAACCAATAAAGCCAATTGTATACTATTTAGATCCTGCAACACCAGAAAAATTAAGAAAATACATTAAACAAGGTGTAGATGATTGGCAAAAAGTTTTTGAAACTGCTGGTTTTAAAAATGCAATTATGGCAAAAATGCCACCTACAAAAGAAGAAGACCCAGAATTTAGTATGGAAGACGTACGTTATTCTTCTATTAGATATGTTGCAAGCACAACCAGAAACGCAACAGGACCAAGTGTTTCAGACCCTAGAACTGGAGAAATCTTAGAAAGCGATATTATTTGGTATCACAACCATTTACGTTCTTACAGAAATAGGTATTTATTAGAAACAGGTGCTGCAAATCCTTCTGCTAGAACTTTAAACACTTCTGATGAAGAAATTGGAGATATGATGCGTATGGTTATTGCACATGAAGTTGGTCATGCATTAGGTTTACCTCATAATATGGCTGCAAGTTTTGCGTATCCTACAGATTCTTTACGTGATGGTGATTTTACTCAAAAAAATGGAATTGCTGCTACTATAATGGATTATGCTAGATATAACTATGTTGCACAACCAGGAGATAAAAATATTCGTTTTATTAGACAACTAGGGCCTTACGACCATTATGCAATTAATTGGGGTTACAGAAAAATACCGAATGTAAATAAACCAGAAGACGAAGTAAAAACTTTAGACAAATGGATTTCTGATAAAGGAAATGATCCTATTTATAGATTTGGAGGACAACGTTTTGATCCTTCTGCACAAACTGAAGGGATTGGAAATGACCAAGTAAAATCTAGTACTTATGGTGTAAAAAACCTAAAAATAGTTGCTAAAAACTTACCAAGTTGGACTTCTGATCAAACAAATAATTATGAAGATTTAAGTGAATTATATGGCGAATTATTAAGTGTTTGGAACAGATACGTTGGTCATGTTGCAGGTAATATTGGTGGGGTTTATGAATTCAATAAAAAACCATCTCAAACAGGAAATATCTATGTTCCTGTTACCAAAGCAAAACAAAAAGAATCTTTAAATTGGTTGCAAAAAAATGTTTTTGAAACTCAAAAATGGTTGTTAGATAAAAATATTTTAAATAAAATTGATGAAGCTGGCTACACAGATAAAATGGCCAATTATCAAAATAGATTTTTAAGAACTTTATTAAATTCTAGAACTTTAAAAAGATTAATGGATGCAGAAGTTATTCAAGAAAATAATTATGCAGCAGTAGACATGATTTCTGATTTAAGAAAAGGAATTTTCTCTGAAGCAAGTGCTACTAAAAACGTAGATATTTACAGAAGAAATCTTCAAAAATCTTTTATTAGTAACATGGAAGGTTTAATGAATGATAAAGCAATTAAAAATTCAGATATTTCTTCTATCGTTCGTGGAGAATTAACAACATTAAAGTATCAATTAAACTCAGCTAGTAAAAGAGCTGTAAATAAAATTACAAAGTATCATTATAAAGATGCTGTTGTAATGATTAATGATATTTTAGATCCTAAATAATTAGTTTTTATATAAAACTACTTTTCCTATTGCGCATTCTAAACAACGTTTTGGTGCGCAATAGTTGTTTTTAAGCTCTATTAAAGCTTGCGAATCAAAGGCATTATTAGATGCTATTTTTATTTCAGAAAATTTAGAAATAATACTATTTTTCTCTGATTTTAAACTTTTTAAAAGTTTTAAAAAAGAATCTTCATCTACTTCTCCTCTACTCTTTTGATACAAAAACTTTAACGGAATTATGGTATTTATAATTAATAAATCTACGAACGATTTTGTGAATTTCTTTGATGAAGATTTAGATACAGAATTAAAATTATAATGCGTTTTCCAAAAAGGATTTACTTCCACAGAAAACAAACTATAAAAATCTTTTAAATTGTCTAATGCTATCAATTTAGAAAATAGATTTTGATGCTTGTAAAACAAAGAAACCAACTGTGCTATTCTAATTGTTGGAAAATTATTAGGACGCATTCTAAAAAATGAAAACTGATTTTTATTGATAGCATTCAGTTTGAATTTATGCTTTAAAAAAGAGTATTCTTGTTTTAGTTTTTGATGATATTCATCTTCTATTTCTTCTTCTAAAAAACCTGCTTGCCCAAACAATAAAGCTTCAAATTGGTTTTCATAATAACTAGTTTTTTGAACAATAGAAAAATCTATAGATTTAGCCAATCTTAAAAAAGCATCTCCATTTACTTTTAAACCAAAATTCTTAGCCAATAACTGAAACAAAACAGCTTCAAAATTATTACTTTCTTGGGCTAATAATATGTCTATTTCTTCAGATTTTCTTTCTAAACGTTCAAAATACAAACGTTCTTTCCAATTAGAAAACGTAAAACTATCTACTGTTGAAATAGAATTACTACATGGAATCCAACTTGTTGGTGTGAAAAATAAATTTCTATAATTATTTAAAACCGCTGTATTAACTAAATCTTTTAAAACTAAAGTAGGTATGGGTTTATCATTCTTCATAAAAATAGCCGCATCATTTTCCCAAACTACATGTAAAATAACTGCATCATAATTCTCATCAATTTCATGATTGTGCAAATACCAATCTGAAGATTTTACATGTATCTCTACATTTCCAATCCATATTTGATCTTCAATTTTTAATTGCGCATTTAAAAAATCTGGACCAGCATTTTTGTTATGTAAACCAGATTTTATAATCGACAAAGACTCGTTATGGGTAGTTTTAAAGTTTACTGTAGAAAATATTTTATATTTCCATACATAATGAAGAAAATCCTCATTCATAGTTTTTCTTTTAAAAGTACAAAAAAATTGATACTTCTATAAATTTATCTAATTACCAAGCAAGTTAAAAACAACAATATTACTTTATTTTTGCAACTTCAAAATAACATAGAATGAACATTATAGATAATTTAAAATGGCGTTATGCTGTTAAAAAATTCGATACAAATAGAGAACTTTCAGAAGCACAAATTAATACTCTAAAAGAAGCTTTTAACTTAACTGCAACTTCTTATGGTTTACAGCCATTAAAATTAGTAGTAATTAAAAATAAGGCAATTCAAGAAGAATTAGTAGAATATTCATGGAATCAGCAGCAAATTGTTCAAGCATCTCATTTATTAGTTATTTGTATTCAAGATAATTACACTACAACAGAGGTAGAAAATTATTTTAATTTAGTACAAAAAATTAGAAATACACCAGATGAAATCATCAATCCTTTTAAAGAGTTTTTAACTGCAGAAATTGCTAAAAAAACGCAAGAAGAATTATATGCTTCAAATAAAAACCAAGCATATATTGCTTTGGGTAATTTATTAACAGTTTGTGCTACTTTAGAAATAGATTCTTGTCCAATGGAAGGTTTTGTTCCAGAAAAATACGATGAGATTTTAAATCTAAAAAAACATAATTTAAAATCTGTTTTAGTTTTACCTGTTGGTTTTAGAGCAGAAGATGATTATATGAAAGACTTAACTAAAGTTAGAAAAAACCTTTCTGATAGTATTCTTGAAATTAATTAAAATTTCAACTTATAAAATTTAATTTTCGCCTTCGTTGTAAAAGACAATTTAATTCTCTTTTACAACGAAGGCGAAACATTTAAAACTGTATTATAATCTTTCTAAAACAGATAGAAAGCTGTATTTTTGAAGTGAAATTAAAAGATATAAAAATGAGTTCAGCAATAAGAAATTTAGCACCAAAAGAAGTTTGGAATATGTTTGCAGATTTAAACGCAGTTCCTCGTCCTTCTAAAAAAGAAGAACGTGTAATTGAGTTTATGGTAAACTTTGGTAAAAAACTAAATTTAGAAACATTTGTAGATAAAGTTGGTAACGTTATTATTAAAAAACAAGCAACCAAAGGTTTAGAAGACAGAAAAACTGTTGTTTTACAAAGTCATTTAGACATGGTTCATCAAAAAAATGCAGATACAAATTTCGACTTTGATAAAGAAGGAATAAAAATGCTAATTGATGGAGATTGGGTAACTGCAGATGGTACAACTTTAGGTGCAGATAACGGTTTAGGTGTTGCATCTATAATGGCTGTTTTAGCTTCAACAGAAATAGAACACCCTAATTTAGAAGCACTTTTTACTATTGATGAAGAAACTGGTATGACTGGTGCAATGGGTTTAGAAGGTGGTATTTTAAAAGGTGACATTTTGTTAAACCTAGACACAGAAGAAGATGATGAAATTGGAATGGGTTGTGCTGGTGGTGTAGATGTAACTGCAAGAAGAACTTACAAAGAGGAAGCAATTTCTGATAATTCTACAGCTTTTACTATTTCTGTAAAAGGTTTAAATGGTGGTCATTCTGGAATGGACATTATTAAAGGTTTAGGAAACGCTAATAAAATAATGAATCGTTTACTTTTTGACGGTTTTACAAATTTTGGTTTAAGAATTTCTGAAATAAATGGTGGTAGTTTGCGTAATGCAATACCTAGAGAAAGTTTTGCTTTGGTTACTATAGACACTATTTCTAAAGAAGCCTTCTTATTTGAAACAGGCTTAACAATTAATAACATAAAACAAGAGTTTTCTTCTTTAGAAGAAAATTTAGAAATTGAAATTATTGAAACTACACTTCCTGAAAAAGTAATGGAATTAGGTGTACAAGAAGGACTTGTAAAATCTATTTATGCTGCTTTAAATGGTGTGTACAGAATGAGTCCAGATATTTTAGATTTAGTAGAAACCTCTAATAATATTGCACGAATTATTGTTAAAGAAGGTGCTATAAAAATAGGATGTTTAACACGTTCTTCTTCTGAAACAAATAAAATAGATTTAGCAAACTCTTTAAAATCTTCTTTTGAATTATCTGGTTTTGATGTTGAATTTTCAGGTGAATATCCTGGTTGGCAACCAAATGTGAATTCAGAGATTTTAGAAGTAGTTTCTAACTTATATGAAAATTTACACGACGAAAAAGCAAAAGTAGCTGCTTGTCATGCTGGTTTAGAATGTGGTATTTTAGGACAGAATTACCCAGAAATGGATATGGTTTCTTTTGGCCCAACAATTAGAGGAGCTCACTCGCCAGATGAACGTGCAGGAATTAAATCTACACAGAAATTTTGGAAGTTTTTAATAGAAATCTTAAAGAATATTCCAAAAAAATAATCAAATTGTAAAAGTTTAAAACCGAAGATTTTCTTCGGTTTTTTTATGCGCTATTTTGTGAAAAAAGAATTCAAATATAAATTTAAATTACTGAAAATCAGTTTTTTAAAATTTTATTCTTTTGTTAACATCTTTCACTTCTAAAAGTCATAAAAAAATGTAATTTTACATTTAGAAAAATCGACTAATTTTCATGGGTAAAATTATTGCAATAGCAAATCAAAAAGGTGGAGTTGGAAAAACTACCACAAGCATAAACTTAGCAGCTTCTTTAGGTGTTTTAGAGAAAAAAGTATTGTTAATAGATGCAGATCCACAAGCAAACGCGTCTTCTGGTTTAGGAATAGATGTTGATACTGTTGAAGGTGGAACATATCATGTTTTAGAACATACACTTTCTGCAAAAGATGCAATTATAAAAACAGATTCGCCAAATGTAGATATTATTCCTGCTCATATAGATTTAGTTGCTATTGAGATAGAACTTGTAGATAAAGAAGATAGAGAGTACATGCTAAAAAAAGCATTGGAAGAAATTAAAGATGATTATGATTATATTATAATTGACTGTGCACCTTCTTTAGGTTTAATTACTTTAAACTCTTTAGTAGCTGCAAATTCTGTAATTATTCCTATACAATGTGAATATTTTGCATTAGAAGGTTTAGGTAAATTACTAAACACCATTAAGAGTGTTCAAAATATTCATAACTCAAATTTAGAAATAGAAGGTCTTTTATTAACCATGTTCGATTCTAGATTACGTCTATCTAACCAAGTTGTAGACGAAGTTAGAAAACATTTTTCTGCTATGGTTTTTGATACTATAATTAGAAGAAATACACGTTTAGGAGAAGCACCAAGTTATGGTGAAAGTATTATTGCATATGATGCAACAAGTAAAGGCGCTGTAAATTATTTAAATTTAGCCCAAGAATTATTAAAAAAGAATTCGTAAAAAATGGCAAAAGCAACTAAAAAACAAGCTCTAGGAAGAGGTTTATCTGCTTTATTACAAGATACACCTAATATTAATTCTGCAACAGATAAACATGCAGATAAATTAGTAGGAAGCATTGTAGAAATAGAATTAGATTTAATTGAGGTAAATCCATATCAGCCAAGAACTTATTTTGATGAGGAAGCTTTAAGAGAATTAGCTAGTTCTATTAAAGAATTAGGTGTTATACAGCCAATTACAGTAAGAAAACTAGAAGGAAATAAGTTTCAATTAGTTTCTGGAGAACGTAGATTTAGAGCTTCAAAATTAATAGGAAACAAAACTGCACCAGCATATATTAGATTAGCTAACGACCAAGAAATGCTAGAAATGGCCTTGGTAGAAAATATACAGCGTAAAAACCTAGATCCAATAGAAGTTGCACTTTCTTACCAACGCTTAATTGATGAAATTCAGTTAACACAAGAAGAACTAAGTACTAGAGTTGGTAAAAAAAGATCTACAGTAACCAATTATTTACGTTTGTTAAAATTAGACCCTATTTTACAAACTGGTATGAGAGATGGTTTTATTTCTATGGGACATGGTAGAGCTATGATTAATGTAGATAATACAGAAGATCAATTAGCTATTTATGAGAAAATTTTAAGAGATAAATTATCTGTTAGACAAACAGAAGAGTTAGTAAAAAGCTTAAAAACAGGTTCTATTGCAAAACCAAAGAAAAAAGCAATACCAACATTTGTTAAAAGTAGCATAAAAGACATAAGTGCATACTTTGGTAACAAAGTAGACGTTTCTATAGGTAGCAACGGTAAAGGAAAAATATCAATTCCTTTTACTTCTGAAGAAGATTTTAACCGCATAAAAAATTTATTAAAATAAGTGATTTCAAAAAAAATCATATTCACCCTTTCTATCTTATGTATCTCTTTGAGTATTTTTAGTCAAAAAGACTCTACAAAAGTTAAAAAAGTAAAGGTTAAAGAAACAATTATTGTGCAAGAAGGCGTTTATAAACCTTTAGCACCTTCTAAAGCTGCTTTTTATTCTGCTATTTTTCCTGGTCTAGGACAGATTTACAACAAGAAATATTGGAAAGCTCCAATAGTTTGGGGAGCTTTAGCAGCACCAACTTATTTTTATTTAGAAAATAACAGTGAATATAAACGCTACAGAAGAGCTTATAAATTAAGAAAAACTGGTTTTCAAGACGAATTTACAGACGACTTAGGAAATGTTTCTGTTTCAATAGAAACTTTAGAAAGAGCGCAAGAACAATTAAGAGAAAACAGAGATTTATCTTTAATGTGGGGAGTTATTTTATACGTTTTACAGATTGTAGAAGCTAGTGTAAATGCACATTTATTACAATTTAATACGGATGATAACTTATCTTTTAGACCTACATTTGTTCAAGATCCTACGCTCTTTGATGCTCCAAAGGTTGGCTTTACAATAAAATATACTTTTTAAAATGAAAATTGCATTATTAGGTTATGGTAGAATGGGAAAAGAAATTGAAAAAATTGCAATTTCTAGAGGTCATGAAATCGTTATAAAAAAAGATGTTAATGATATTATTGACATTACTTTGGCAGATGTAGCTATAGATTTTAGCGTACCATCTTCTGCTTTCAACAATATTTCTAACTGTATAAAAAGTAAAGTTCCTGTAATTTCTGGAACAACGGGTTGGTTAGATAAACATAAAGAAGCAATTGCTCTTTGTGAAAAAGAAAAAGGTGCTTTTATTTATGCTTCTAATTTTAGTTTGGGTGTAAATATCTTTTTTGAATTAAATAAGCAATTAGCTAAAATGATGAGTAATCTAGAAGATTACAATATTTCTATGGAAGAAATTCATCACACCAAAAAATTAGATGCTCCTAGTGGAACAGCAATTACTTTAGCTGAAGGGATTATAGAAAATTCTACTAAAGAAAACTGGGAATTAGACGAAAAATCATCCGAAGAAAACATACCTATCGCTGCTAAAAGAATTCCAGAAGTTCCAGGTACACATACAGTTTGGTACGATTCTGAAGTAGATTCTATAGAAATAAAACATACAGCACATAGTAGAAAAGGTTTTGCTTTAGGTGCTGTTGTTGCTGCAGAATGGATTCTAGGTAAAACAGGCGTTTTTAGCATGAAAGATGTGTTAAACATCCGTTAATTACTGTAACGTTTTCATTATTTAACGCCTTATTAATAACTAAAAAATTATCCTTCAATTAGGGTATAAAAATATTATAATTATGAATTTTACTGAATGGTTTATCTTTTTCCTTGTAATACAAGTGTTGCATTTTTTAGGAACTTGGAAGTTATATGTAAAAGCTGGTAGAAAAGCTTGGGAAGCAGCAATACCTGTTTATAACGGCGTTGTATTAATGCAAATTATTAATAGACCAAAATGGTGGATTATCTTATTATTTATACCTATTGTAAATCTGTTAATGTTTCCTGTAATTTGGATTGAAACTATTAGAACTTTTGGTTTTTATAAAAAATTAGACTCATTTTTAGTAATTGTTACTTTAGGATTGTACATTTTTTATATAAATTATGGTAAAGATGCTACTTATAATGCAGAAAGAAGTTTAAAGCCACGTTCAGAATTAGGTGAATGGGTAAGCTCTATAACCTTTGCTATTATTGCTGCTACATTAGTACACACATACTTTATGCAGCCTTTTACAATACCAACTTCGTCTTTAGAAAAGTCTTTATTAGTAGGAGATTACTTATTTGTAAGTAAGTTTCATTATGGTGCAAGAGTACCTTCGACAGTAGTTGCTTTACCAATGGTACATGATTCTATACCACTTACTAAATCTGCTTCTTATCTTAAAAAGCCACAATTACCATATACTAGATTACCTGGTTTACAGAATATAAAAAATAATGATATTGTTTGTTTTAACTGGCCAGCAGATTCGCTTGCAACAATGTGGGGAGATACTTCTGGTAAATTTACATACAAACCATTAGACAAAAAAACAAACTATGTAAAACGTGCTGTTGGTGTTGCAGGAGATTCTTTAGAATTAAGAAACGGTTACGTTTACATAAATGGTAAGAAAAACGTACTTCCAAATAGAGCTAAAATTCAATTTTATTATACTTACGAAGCAAAGTCTGCTATAGATGGTAATAACTTTCCTAAATTTTTAATTAAAAAAGAAAGAACTGGTGTATATAGAATCTTATCAGAATATTGGAATAATTCTAAAGTACAAGAAGCTATTAAAGAAAACGGAAATTTATCTAAAATAAGTTCAGATTCTTTATATACAGAAGTTGCAGGAGGAATAAATCCTGATTTTGCAAGACGTTTAAAAATGGAATCTGTTTCTAATAAAATAAATATTAATTTAACTGAAGATGAAGTTGCTTTGTTAGAAAAGCAAGCTGAAACTGTTTCTGTTAAGAAATTAAATTTTGGTGCAGATAATGCAATATTTCCTCATGTAGAAAGTAACAATTGGAGTCAAGATAATTTTGGACCTATATACATTCCTAAAGCAGGAGTAACTGTAAAATTAGATTCAGAATCTTTACCTTATTACGAACAAATTATTAAAAATTACGAAAATAATGATTTGGCAATTGTGGGAGATGCAATTTTTATTAACGGAGAAAAAGTAGAGTCTTATACATTTAAGCAAGATTATTATTGGATGATGGGAGATAATAGACACAACTCTTTAGATGCTCGTTACTTTGGGTATACTCCTTTTGATCATGTTTTAGGAAAACCTGTAATGGTTTGGTTTAGTTGGGATGCAAATGCACCTACTTTTGGAGCAAAAATTAAATCTATAAGATGGGACAGAATGTTTACAACAGTTCATGGAGAAGGAAAACCTGTTTCTTATAGATATCTAGTATTTGGTTTAATAGCTTTATATATTGGTTATAGTGTTTTTAAAGGAAATAAAAAGTCTGCTAAAAAATAACAATGGCGTTATTTATACCTACATACTTCTCTCCAATTTCTCAATATTCAGAAATTATAAATACAGATGAAGTTGTTTTTGAAATTGATGACAATTTTCAGAAACAAAGCTACAGAAACAGGTGTTACATTTTTAATACAAATGGCAAACAGTTATTAAATATACCTGTGAAACATCCTATTTCTTCTGGTAGAAAAAAGACACAAGATACTCTAATAGAAAACATAACACCATGGCAAGACCAACATTTTAAGTCTTTAAAAACAGCATATAGAAACTCTCCTTTCTTTGAGTTTTATGTAGATGATATTGCTCCTATTTTTGAAAAAGAATATAAATTTCTTCAAGATTTAAATATAGATACTCATTTATTTGTATCTGAAGCGCTTCAAATAAATTCAAATTTTGAAAAAACGAAATCTTATATTACTGATATAGACCAAAACGATTTTAGGCAATTAGCAGAGGTTAAATACCAACCACATACATTGGTTGACCGGTACATACAAATGTTTGATGACAAGCATGGTTTTATACCTAATTTATCAATTTTAGATTTACTTTTTATGGAAGGACCAAATGCAATTAGTTTTCTTAAAAAATAAACGTAACTTTGTAGAACACTTTCTTAACAAAAATTCCCCAATGTATGTTAGTGTCCTTAACTAATGAAGAACTTAAAAGACACATTACAAAGTTTTTGTGAGATTTCAGAAAAATCTCAAGAACTCCTTTTTTCTTTAGCTACAACTATAGAGCTAAAAAAAGGAGAATCGATAACTAAATCTGGTGAAATCCCTGAATATATCTATATTTTAGAAGAAGGTTTAGCTAGGTCTTATTATGAAGATGATAAAGGAAAAGAATACATTAGAAACTTATTTACACCTATTAGAGCAATAGGACCATTAGGCGCATTAATTTTACAAAAACCATCTAAATTTTCTTACGATTGTTTAACCAACTGTAAGTTAAAAGTTGTTAACTATAACGATTTTAAAGAATTATCTAAAACAAATTTAGAAATTGGTAACTTTTACTCGAAAACTTTAGAACGTATTTTTTTAGAATTAGAGTCTAAAGTTTATGATTTATCAGTTTTAAATGCAACACAAAGATATTTAAAGGTTAAAAAGCAAATTCCAGAAATAGAAAATCTTATACCACAATACCACATAGCTTCTTTTTTAAATATTACACCCGTACAATTAAGTAGAATTAGAAGAGAATTATATTCTAAGAAATAACATTTAGAATGATAACTTCAAAATTTATAATTCATTACGGTTTACATTATTTCGTTCCGCTATTAATTGCTTTGTTTTTCTTTAGAGATAAATGGAAGATAGTATATTTAATCTTCATTCTTTCTATGTTAGTAGATTTAGATCATTTATTAGCAACCCCTATTTTCGATAAAAATAGATGTAGCATTAACTTTCATCCTTTGCATACTATTTATGCAATGGCATTTTATGTTTTAGGTTTGTTTTTAAAAAAAACCAGAATTATCTGTATTGCTTTGCTTTTTCACATGCTTACAGATTACATAGACTGTTATTTATAGTACTTTTTAAGAAGGTTATCTAGCTCTGGAGAGATATTCATTTTAAAAATTAAAAAGATGTAAACAGCCACAATTAACACACTTTTTAGAGCAATATTAATTATAGGATGAATAGGAAATTTCCATAAATAGATATTGTTAATAGGAAAATCCCAGAAATTAAAAGCTAAATATAAAACTGCTATTATTACAACCATTTTAAATGATTTATTTGTAAAAGGAGTGATAGAAAACTTCTTTTTTACAAAATATAATTTAAAAGTATTAGCACAAAAAATTACAATTAAGGTAGATAATGCCAATCCATTAGTACCCAAATCTAAATTATAATAAAATAATTTATTTAAAAAATAAACAGAAACAGCCATTATAATACCAATAGGTAAAGTAACTTTATAAAATTTAGAGTTATTTATAATTGCTCCATTATTTCCTAAGAAACCATTATACATTTTTAAGAAAGAAATCATTAATACTACTAAAGTTCCACCAGCATATTCTTTTGGTAATAAATTAAAAAGCTGGTGCACGTTTGTATTTATCAACACAAAGAAAAAACCACTAATTAATAATAGATTTATCGAACTCTTTTTGTACAAAGAAGCAACCTCTGTGTGGTTGTCTTCATTTAAAGTTTTAGAAGTTAATGGTTGCAAGATATTTAGCATTGCTCTACTTGGTGCTTCTATAAAAGAACCTATAAAAACTGCTACAGAATAATAAGCCGCAATTGCTAAGGTTTCTTTACCAGGAATCATAAATTTATCTATGTCTAAAATAATTGCACCAGCACTTCCTGCCAAAATAATATAACCAGAAAAACGTAAAACTTCTTTATAGTTTTCTGGTTTAGCAAACGTAAATTTAGGAACATATAATTTTAATGCATAAAACATCATAATTAGCATTCTTAAAAAGTAAGCACCAGTTAAATAATAAATAAATTCTGCTTTTGTTATGAACTCTAAGTAAACAGCAAATAGCAAAATCATAACTACTACTCTGTTCCATAATTCTTTTAAAATATTACCAAAAACAGTTTGAAACTGAACTTTAGCCCAAGAATAAAAAATTTCAAAATAAGCACAAGCAACAGCTATTAGATAAATTACTGAAGTATAATTCTTAATAATTGGATTTTCTTCTGATAAGTAATCTCCTATTTGTTCGTAAAATATATTTCCAAAGTAAGCAATAGGAATTGCAATTAATAATGGTAGAAAAAGTACAGAAGATAAGAACCTATCTTTCTCTAATTTAGTAAAATAACTAGAAAAAAACTTTACAATAGTATGATGAATTCCTAATGCTATTAAAGGCATTAAAAGATTAGAAGTTGACAATAAAAAAGTTACCAAACCATAATATTCATCCTCTAAAAAACGAGTGTATAAAAACAACGTATTAATTCCTCCAAAGGCAAAGCCTAAGTAAATAAAAAAAGTGTTTTTTAACGACTGCTTAAATACAATTCCCATACTACGAATTTAAACTTTTTAATACAGATGCTAAGTTTTTTGTAAGTTCTTTTCTATGATATTTTTCAATATTTATTGAAGTTACAAACAAGTTATTTGCTTTATATTGTTGGTACATTTGCAATATTTCAGCTTTTAATTTTTCCTCTTCGTTAAAATCTACAAGAACTCCTGCCTTTGTTTCCTTTAAAACAGCAGCTAAATCTCCATCTTCTGGTCCCATGGCCAAAATTGGTCTTTTTGCTTTTAAATATTCAAATAACTTACCAGTTAAAATACCCTTGTTATTTTCTACATTAGGAATTAACAATAATAAAACTTGAGATTTGTTTTGAAATTCTATTGCTTTTTGATGAGAAACATAGCCCAAGAAATTAGTTTTATTATCTAAATTATAAGAATTAATTTCAGTTTTTACTTCGTCTGAAATATCACCAATAAAATTGATTTGTAAATCTTCTTTAAACTGTATATTCTCTATACAAATTGCTTTTAAAACTTTAAATAAAATTTTAGGATTACTTTGCTTTGGCAGTAAACCAATATAAGAAATACTAAATTTTTTATCTAATCTAACAATATTCTTTGTTGAAACCTCATCATCAAAACCATTTGTAATTACCTCTACTCTACTTGCAGTTTTTGCAAATTCATTTTTTAAAGCATTACTAACAGTTAAAACACAATCTGCATTTTTTAAAACCGATTTTTCTAATTTTATATTTTTATTTTTAGCAAAAGATAATTGATTAAAATCTTTATTGTAATACAAATCTGACCAAGGATCTCTAAAATCTGCCAACCATTTTATATTATTTTTTTGATGTAATTTCTTCGCTATTAAATGCATACTATGTGGCGGACCAGTAGAAATAATTACATCAATTTTATTTTCCTTTAAATATTTCTGAAGAAACTTTATAGAAGGTTTTACCCAAAATATTTTAGGATCTGGAATAAAAAAATTCCCACGAATAAAAGATAGAAATCCGCTTTTACTAACATTAGAAATTCCTTTTTTTTGTTGCTTCTTTTTTTTCCAAAACAACACATCTGTTGGTTCCCAAATTGGTTGTTTTAAAATTTCTATATTTTTAGGAACTTCTTTTAAAAGCGAAGTATCTTCTTTTAAATAACTACCATTATCAACAGTATAAACTACGGGTTCTATATCAAAACTATGTAAATATTTTACAAATTTCAACCAACGTTGTACACCAGAACCACCTGCAGGTGGCCAATAATATGTAATTATTAAGACTTTCAAACGTTTAAATTATTATATAAATTAATAAGTTTTTTGGAAGTTTCTTCCCAACAAAATTCATTCTTAATAAATTCTTTTCCATTATTTCCTAACTCAATTCTTAAAGGTTTGCTTTTGTACAAGGCCAAAACTTTATTAGAAAAATCTTCTACATCTTTTTCTGTATGCACCAAACCAGAACCTACCTTTTCAATTAATTTTTTCTGAGCAATGGCATCACTTACTAATAAAGGTTTTGCAAAACTCATGTACTGAAAAATCTTATTTGCATACGCCACATCATGCTGTAAATTTCTATGTAAAGGAGAAATACAAACTTCACTAGCTAAAATGTAAGATTGAAAAAGCGATACATTTTGCCAACCTTCAAAATCTACAAATTCTTCTAATTGTAAATCTTTTACTTGCTTTTTTAAAATTGTATCTGTGGTGTTTTTACCTACAATTACCAGTTTTACTTCTGGTATTTTGTTTTTCAATTTTATTAAAGAATCAATAGCTGTTTGCAAGCCTCTTCTTAGGTGTGTATCTCCTAAATAAAGAATTACAAAATTATTTTTATACTTATCTATAATCGATTCTTCAACAGTATATTCTTCAAAAAAAGATTTTCTAATGGTATTTGGTACTAAAACTAACTTTTCTTTTTCTGAAGGTAATCTGGTTGCTAAAGTTTCTAAAAATTCTGGAGAAACTGAAATTACTTTATCTGCTTTTTTTATAAATTGCTCTTCTTTTTGTTTCCATTTTTTTGGTGAAATAATATATTTTCCTGGAAACTTTTGTAGATGAGGATACAGTTTCATTACCTCTGGCATATTATCATGCAGGTCTAAAACTGTTGGTAAATTACTTTTTTTATTAGCATTATAAACAGCTTCTGCTATTCTAATATCATGAATATGTAAAGCTTCAATATTTGTTTCTTTTATAAATTTAGAAATCTTTTTTTTCATTAAAAAAGAATACAAAGGTATTGTATAAGCCAAAGCAGAAAGTTTGTATTCTAATTTATTAGAATTGTATCTTTTTACCTGAATGCCATTTACAATTTCAGAAGTTTTTTCATTTCCATACTTCAAACAAAAAAGAAAAACTTCATGTCCTTTTTTTACTAGAGAAACCGCTTCATTTTCTACTCTAGGATCTGGAGGAAATGGCGCGTCTAGAATCATTCCTATTTTCATGATTCTTTACGCTTCTTTTTTTCATCATAAAAAAACCAACCTACTGAGACAAATAAAAGTAAACCGTAAGAAATTAAAGAGAAAACTTTTCCGTTTTTAATTACTTCTGGCTCAAACTTAAATTCAATTTTATGGTTTCCTGCAGGAATTTTCATCCCTCTTAAAACATAATTTACTCTAACATGTGGTTTTAATTCTCCATCTATATAAGCGTTCCAACCATCTTCATAAAAAATCTCAGAAAAAACTGCAAACTGCTCTTTGGTTGTTTTAGATTCATAATTTAAAGAAGTTACAGTATAATCTAATAAATTAATAGTTGCTGTAGAATCTTGTTGAATTGGCTGTTTTAAATTGATATTCTTAATATCTGAATTTAAAATAACTGCTGTTGTTTTTGTATTTAAAGAATCTAAAGCTTGCATTTCTTCGTTTGCATTTTGTGCAGTAACTAAATTATTTACAAACCAAACATTTCCATTTGCTTCTACATTTTGTTGTGCTTGTAAATTGCCTTTATCATCAGGAATAATAAAATATTTTGTATTTAACATGTTTAAAACTTGCATGTTATTTTTTGCTATTTGAAAGTCGAATAACTCTTGGTAACGACCTAGTTTAGCTGCATGATAACCACCAATTGAGTTATGAAAATAAGATGTACTTCCATCATTCATTGGGTCTACAGCAAAATTTGCCACTCTATAATGTGTTTTGTCTTGTAAAATCATTTTATCTGCAGAAGAAGCAGTAAATGGTTTTTCTATTTTTCTAGAAGACTTAAAATCGTCTGAACTTACATATCTCTTATTAACAGAAATTAAATCGAAAAGTATTAAAACAGTTAAACCAATAATTACTAAAACAGCTTTTAATTTATTTTTTAAAAAGAACCACAAAACACCGCTAGAAATTAAAACTAAAACTAAAGAACGTATTGTATCTGAAAATAACATAGCTTTTCTATCTGCAATTACTGCATCTAAAAAACCAGGAACTTCACTGTATTGCTGTGCGTCTCTTAGCCCCTCAAACGTACCAAACATATGTGCTAAACCAAAACCAGCAATAATTAATCCGCCAAAAACAAGCATTGCTCTTTTTAAAGCATCTTGTTTTTCTTTGGTATTTAATTTTGTTGAAAACAACTCTTTTAAGCCTAAAACTGCCAAAATTGGCACACATAATTCTGCAATTACTTGTATAGAAGAAACTGCTCTAAATTTATTATAAAGAGGAATATAATCTATAAAAAAGTTAGTAATTATATCAAAATTTCTTCCCCAGCTTAAAATAATAGAAAAGATTGTTGCAGCAACTAACCATTGCTTTAACCTTCCTTTTACTAAAAACATTCCTAAGAAAAATAGAAAGAAAATTACGGCTCCAATATATGCTGGCGCTTCAACAATTGGTTGATCTCCCCAATACGTTAAAACTTGTTCAGAATAATTTTTTGCTGCTTTTTTACCTGCTTTTTCTTCAATAAATTCATAAAAATTAGAATTCTCCCCTAATTTTTCTACAGTTCCTCCTCCCATAAAACGAGGAATAAATAAATTAAACGTTTCTAATTTCGAATAACTGTATTGTGTAATATATTCTTTATCTAAACCTTTGGTAACTTTTTTTGCAGAACCATCTAAATTTATTGTCAATTCAGATTTACCTCTTGTACTGTGGTCTGCATATTCTTTCATTGCCATTAAACGTGGCGCATTTGCACCAACTCCTAAAACTACCGCTGCAATTATTACTGCTGCTTGCTTTATAAAAAGAGGAAGTTGATTTTCTTTAATTGCATTTATAAGTTCTACAATACCTAAAATGAATAAACAAAAACCTAAATAATAAGTCATTTGAATGTGATTTGTGTAGATTTCTAAAGCCATTGCTAAACCAGTAACAATAAAACCTAACACAAATTTTCTTTGAAAAACCCACAAAACTCCTGCTAAAACCAAAGGCATATAAGCAATTGCGTGTGCTTTAGCGTTATGCCCTGCACCAAAAATAATTATTAAATATGTTGAAAACCCAAAGGCTAAAGAGCCTAAAATAGCCAATCTCCAATTTACTTTTAAAGCCATCATTAAAACAAAAAAGCTTAAAAAATATAAAAATGTATAATCTGCTGGTCTTGGTAAAAAACGGAGTAATTTATCTAAACCTCTAACAATATCATTTGGGTAATAAGCACTTACTTGGTAAGCTGGCATTCCGCTAAAAGAAGCACCTGTCCAATAAGGTTCTGTATTATTTTCTGCTCTGTAATCATTAATATCTTTTACCATACCGGTAAACTGTGTAATATCAGATTGATTAAGTTTCTGCCCTTTTAATACAGGATGAAAATAAATAATAGAAGCCAATGCAAAAACAAGAATAGCAACTAGATAAGGAAATATTTTAGTAAGTTTCAATATGGTTTTGTTTTTTTGTTGATGATTTTTTTTGACAGAAATTTAATCTATTTCTTCAAAATCTACATATTCACCAACAGTTTTTTTACTCTCTTGTTGGCTTCCTGGTTTTTTATCAATAATTGTTTCACCTTCTTTTACAGAAGATGTTTGTTGTTGTCTTTGTTGGCCTCCAAATTGTTGTTCTGCCTTTTTTTGAATTGTTTCTGCAGCTTTTTTCATTAAAAAAGGAGCGAAAAGTCTTGCTAAAAACTTAAATCCATAATAAAATAAAACGATAATAAAGATTGTTTTAAGTAAACCCATTTATAAAATTAAATTAAAAAATATATCAAAAATAACAATTTGCGTACAATTGAAGCGTTATGAATCTATAAAACTTTCTTAAAGCTAAAAAAGTAGCGTTTGCCTTTATAAAATAGCTTTTTTATCCTATGTTTGTGTAGCTTGTTATACTTAAAATGTAAACCCTTTTTTTTAACTATGAATGTAAGTAAATTACAACTTTTTATTGTGTTCTTTTTTGTTGGTTACCTGTCTTTATTTGCACAATACACAGATGTAATTAACTCAAATAAACCTGGTTTCTCAGAGAGCCCTTATAGTGTTGGTAGTGGCGTTTATCAATTTGAAAGTAATATTTTTTTTAGAAATACATCTATAGAACCAACTTTTTCTAAACCACAATCTTTAGGTTTAGATTTAATGTTTAGAACTAGTTTATTTTTAGAAAAATTAGAATTAAATGCACAGTTAACTTACCAGAATGATAAAGTAGCTTTTAAAAATATTTTTACATCACATTATTTTAGCTCTGGTTTTAGTAGAATTACAATTGGTGCAAAATATTTAGTTTATCAGCAAGAATATGAAGATAAATCTAAAGAAGTTAGAAGTTGGAAAAGAAGACATGCTTTTGATACTAAAAGATTAATTCCTTCTGTTGCTGTCTATTTAGGAATGAATACAGATTTTGTAAACGAAATACATAAAACAGGAAGCATTACACCAAAAGTTGGTATCTTATTACAACATAACCTTACCAAAGATTTTAATGTAATTACCAATGTTTTTTATGATAATATAGGTTCAGATTTTTCTGAATTTTCATATATAATAACAGCAACTCATAATTTTAGCGATCAATGGTCTGCTTTTTTTGAAAATCAAACTATTTTTCAAGAATATCAAAACAACACAAATTTAGGGTTAGGTCTTGCTTATTTATATAGTAGAGATTTACAATTTAACACTTCTGCAAGGTTACTTTTTGAAGGAAAAGCCCAAGGTTATTATGCTGGCTTAGGTGTTTCATATAGAATTAATAGACATAGAGATTCTTACATAGAATTAGATGATAATGGATTAGAAATTAAAGACACACCAATTTCTAGATACAATAAAAATCAAGGAGGATTTTTTAGTAGACTTTTTAATGTCTTTAAGAAGAAAGACAAAACAACAAGAACTAGACCTACAAGAACAAGAAAATCTAAATCTAAAAAGAAAAGTGGTGGTTTCCTAGGCATTTTTGGTAAGAAAAAAACAAAAGCTAAAAAGGAAGAAACCGACATTGAAAAGTTAGAAAGAGAAATTAAAGAGCTAGAAGAAGAAGTTAAAAAAGAAGACAAGAAAAAGAAAAAAAACGGTAATAATTAGAATTGATTTCTTAACATGATTACACTAAAAAAAATAACAAATAAAAAGGGAATGAAACAATTTGTTACATTTCCTTTTTCATTATACAAAAACAACAAGTATTGGGTTCCTCCTATTATAAAGGATGAAGTTGATAATTTTGATCCTAAAAAAAATCCTGTTTTCGAAAATGCGGATGCTCAGTTTTTTGTAGCTATTAGAAACGGAGAAATTGTTGGTAGAGTTGTTGCCATTATTAATTGGTTTGAAGTTGAAAAACAACAAATTAAAAAGATGCGTTTTGGATGGTTCGATTTTATAGATGACATTGAAGTTTCTAAAATTTTATTAGAAAAAGTGAAAGAAATAGGTCTAGAAAATAAACTAGAATATTTAGAAGGACCTGTAGGTTTTAATAATTTAGACAAAACTGGTGTTTTAATAGAAGGTTTCGATCATATTGGCACAATGATTACTTGGTACAACCACCCATATTACAAAGACCATTTAGAACAATTAGGCTTTGTAAAAGAGAAAGAATATTTAGAAAATAAATTTAAGTTTAAAAATGTAGATGGTGTTTATTTTGATAGAATTAGTAACATCATAAAAAGACGTTTTAAACTAAAAGCTTTAGATTTTACAAAGACAAAAGACATTATGCCTTATGTAGATGAAATGTTTGAAGTTTTTGATAAGTCTTATTCTAAGCTATCTACTTTTGTACCTATTTCAGATAGTCAAATTGCTTTCTTTAAAAAGAAATACATTTCATTTATCAACCCAGAATACATAAAATTTGTAGTAGATGAGGATAATAAAGTAGTTGCTTTTGCCATTGTAATGCCTTCTTTTTCGGAAGCGCTACAGAAAGCAAAAGGAAAACTATTTCCTTTTGGCTTGTTTCATTTATTAAAAGCAAGAAAACACTCTAAAGATGTTACTTTTTATTTAATTGGTGTACATCCAGATTATCAAAATAAAGGTGTGCATGCTATTATTTTCGACCAGTACACAAAAACTTTTGCGCCTTTAGGAATAGACAATTGTATAAGAACGCCAGAGCTTGAAGATAATGAAGCTATTAAAAAACTATGGGAAAACTTTAATCCCATAACTCATAAAAGAAGAAGAACCTACAAGAAAAGTATCTTGTAATTAAGTTTGAAACAGAAACAGTAGAGCTTAAACAATTTATAAAATTCTAAAAAATGCAATTATTCTATAATTCTGAAATTTCTAAGGAAACCACACAAATTACTTTTGATAAAATTGAAAGCAAACATATTGTACGCGTTTTAAGAAAAACAGAAGGAGATATTCTTAAAATAACTAACGGGAAAGGGTTATTATTTGATGCAGAAATTAGTTTTGCTAACGATAAAAGGTGTTCTGCTATAATTATTAATGTTGAAGAAAAACAAAAACCTTGGAATTACTACCTTCATATTGCAATTGCACCAACTAAAAATAACGATAGAATAGAATGGTTTTTAGAAAAAGCAACAGAAATTGGTATCGATGAAATTACACCAATTATTTGTTCTAATTCTGAACGTAGAATTGTAAAACTAGAAAGATTTGAAAAAATTATTCAATCTGCTATGAAACAGTCTTTAAAATTTACTCTACCAAAGCTAAATGCTCCTATTAAATTTAATGATTTTATAAATCAAGATTTAGATGGTAAAGTTTATATAGCCCATTGTGAAGAACAAGACAAAAACATATTACAATCTGTAGTAAAACCTTCAGAAAAAACAATAATTCTTATTGGACCAGAAGGTGATTTTTCTATAGAAGAAATTAAAAAAGCTTTAGATAAAAATTACACTCCTATTTCTTTGGGAGAAAGCAGATTAAGAACAGAAACTGCAGCATTGGTTGCTGTTAATATTGTTTCTTTCATAAATCAGTAAGTTCTTAATAACAATACATTAAAAGTAAAGAAAAGATGTAATAAGAAACACCTCTTCTTTACAAATAAAACATTTTCATTAATTAATTTGATACTTTTAAAAATGGGTCAAATGTCATTAATTTGCCATCAATATTTAAAACTGCAGAATATTGAATATTTCCAGAAGCTAAGTTTGGTGATAAAGAACCACTCCAAGAACCATTAGAATTTACAGAAGGTAACAATGCTCTTTCTGTTATCATTTGCCCTGTAAACGAATCTATACTAACATCAGAACCTGGATCTACAGGCGCAACAGCCCAAACAATTGTGTCTCCACCTTGGTTTGTACTTTTACATGCTGTATATAATTCGGCTTGCCCTTCACTTCCAGAACCATCATGCTTGTTGGTATCTATTAAGTAAACATTGTCTTGTAAGTTTCCACTTGTTGCTGCACCTAATGCGTCAACAACTATTAATACGTTTATTGTACTCATAATAATTATAATTTAATATAAATTCCTACTCATTTGGCTTTTCGGATTTCGCCTCGTTTAAATGGTTTCTGAACTCCAGTTGATTGTTGTCGACACTGCAATCAATAGTATAAATCTATATGTCAAAGTAACAACAAACTAAAACCTCATTTTAGAGTACAACTACCTTCTTTCTAAAAAGGGTATATAAAGAAATGAAATAAGTAATTATACGTTTATACACTAACACGTAATAAAACGGAGAAAAATAAAAACCTAAAACACTTATTATCAATTAAATAAAATTACCAAATACTATTTACTCATACATTTTACAAACCTTACTTTATAACCAACATTGAAATTAGTATCTTGCTTTAAATTCTACTAAGAGTAATTTATGAAACACATTATAGGTATAATTTTTACTTTTTTATTTTTTACGGTAAATGCACAAGATGTTGCCATTTTAAAATATAATGGTGGTGGAGATTGGTATTCGAATCCTACAGCAATTCCTAATCTAGTGGCTTTTGCAAATACAAATATTAAAACAAAAATTTCTAAAAACCCACAAACGGTTGCTGTAGGTAATGAAGATATTTATAATTTTCCAATGGTTTTTATGACTGGTCATGGAAACGTATTTTTTTCTGATGATGACGCAGAAAACCTAAGAAACTATTTAATTTCAGGAGGTTTTTTACATATTTCAGACAATTATGGTTTAGATAAATTTATTAGAAAAGAAATAAAAAAAGTGTTTCCAACTCTAGATTTTAAAGAAATACCTAGTAATCACCAAATCTATAACCAGACTTTTAAATTCCCAAACGGAATGCCTAAAATTCATGAACATGATAAAAAAGCAGCACAAGGTTTTGGTATTTTCTATGAAGGCAGATTAATAGTTTTTTACGATTATGAAACGGACTTAAGTGATGGTTGGGAAGATGAAATTATACACAACAATCCTAAAAGTGTAAGAGAAAAAGCATTAAAAATGGGTGCAAATATTATTGAATATGCTTTTAAAAATTAATCAAGAAATAGACATAGACGCCATAAAAATAAACTTCGACTCAAGTGGTTTATGGGTTTTAAATATTGCAATTGCAATAATTATGTTTGGCGTAGCTTTGGGTATTTCTATAGAAGATTTTAAGAGACTGTTTAAAAACCCTAAAATACTTTTTGTGGGTGTTTTTTCGCAATTTTTCTTATTACCAGCATTTACTTTTCTTGCCATACTAATTATAAAACCTCATCCAAGTTTTGCTTTAGGAATGATGATGATCGCAGCATGCCCAGGTGGAAATGTTTCTAACTTTTTTAGTAAAATGGCTGGTGGAAATGCAGCTTTATCAGTTAGTCTAACAGCTTTTGCAACATTAATTTGTATTTTTATGACTCCTTTTAACTTACAGTTTTGGGGAAGTTTATACGAACCTACAAACGTAATTTTAGAAACTGTAGAATTAAATTGGGTAGATTTATTAAAACTAGTTTCTCTAATTTTAGGAATTCCTTTATTTTTTGGAATGCTAATTAATCACTACCATTCTGTAATGGCAGAAAAAATAGAAAAAGTACTAAAACCACTTTCTATGTTGGTTTTTATTGCTTTAATTTTTATTGCTTTTTCACAAAACTTAGATGTTTTTAAAAATCACATTCATCATGTTGCTATTTTAGTGATTGCACATAATATTTTTGCTTTTATTTTAGGTTATTTTACAGCTAAAAGCTTTGGTTTGAATAAACAGGATACCAAAACAATTGCTATAGAAACTGGTATACAAAATGGAGGTTTAGGCTTACTGTTAATATTTGGTTTTTTTGATGGTTTAGGAGGAATGGCTTTACTTGCAGCTTTCTGGGGTATTTGGGACGTTTTTTCTGGAATTCTTTTGGCAACCTATTGGGGAAGAAAAACGCAACAAGAAATTGAGTAGAAAAGTATTTTTATAATAGACGTATAATTTATGATTCAGAAAATTTGGTTTACACTTGTTTGGGCTTACATAAAACTAGGTTTGTTTTTTTACACTAAAAAAATAACGGTTTTAGGAAAAGAGAATATCCCAAAAAAAGGAGCAGTTTTGTTTGCAGTAAATCATCCTAATGGCTTAGTAGATCCTTTATATGTTACCACAACTAACAATAGACAAAATCATTTTTTAGTTAGAGCTGCTTCTTTTAAAAACCCTATTGTAAAAAAGATTTTAGAATCTTTATACTTAATGCCAATTTATAGAATTAGAGATGGTATTCAGCAATTAGCAAATAACCAACAGATTTTTGAAAAATGTTATAATATTCTAAGAAAAGGAGAAACTTTAATGATTTTTCCTGAAGGAAGTCATGATAAAAAAAGAACAGTTAGACCTCTAAGTAAAGGTTTTACAAGAATTGTTTTTGGAGCTTTAGAAAAATATGATGATTTAGAAATTACAATAATTCCTGTTGGAATAACCTACCAACATCCTTCTCATTTTCCAGCAAAAGTTACTATAAACTACGGGAAACCAATTAAAACAAGAACTATTTATGAAGAATATAGTTTAGCTAAATCTATTAATATTTTAAAAGCCAAGGTTACAAAACAATTAGAAACGTTAAGTGTTCATATTTCCGATAATGAGAATTACGAAGTTATTCTTAAGAAGTTAAATGATGCACAAGTAGATTTTACAAAGGTTGATGTTGTAAATAAATTAATAGAAACAAACTCTTTTCCTGAAAAGAAAACACCAAAGAAAAACTATTTAAAACCTTTATATTATCTAATAATACTAAATAGTCTAATTCCGTTTTTAGTTTGGAAACAAGCTTTTAAAAAAATTGATGAAATTGAGTTTATAGATACTTTTAGGTTTAGTTTAAATCTATTTCTTTGCAGTTTATTTTACAGCATACAAGCTTTGGTAATTAGCTTTTTATACGGTAATTTAATTGGTTTATTTTACCTAACATTTTCTGCTTTACTCGTTTTTATTTATTCAAAATTTGCACCTACAAATACTAAAGAATATCTAAAATTTAATGAAACTAGCAAACAAGTTTAGCCCTGATTGAAGCGACATCCTTTTTTACAAAACTTGTAAGCAAATAAATAATATAAAAAAAAGCAATTGCTTGTTAATGTTAGCAATTACTTCTTAGAAATTGTAAAAAAGATATAGCGAAAAGCAGGAAATAGCTTCTAATCTATAATAGCATCTTGTATTACTTGCTGAATTTTGGTTCTCATGTTACTTCTTATTAAACCTCTGTTATTCATGTTAGGGTAAACTCTGTTTGATAGAAAAACATACACTAAACCACTTTTTGGATCTGCCCAAGTATAAGTACCTGTAAAACCAGAATGTCCAAAACTTTCTTCGGAAACACAACCACAAGTAGCTTTTACATTAGGGTTTAGCTGTGGTTTATCGAAACCTAAACCTCTTCTTACATTCTTGTCTGAAAAATATCTATGATTAAACTTGTCTATAGTTTCTGATTTTAAATAACGTTTACCGCCATAAAAACCTTTCTGTAAGTACATTTGCATTATTTTACCAACATCATTGGCATTGGCAAATAAACCTGCATGACCACCAACGCCACCCAACATTGCAGCTCCCATATCATGTACATAACCTTGCAATAACTGGTTTCTGTAATAATCGTCTTTTTCTGTTGGCACAATTTGGTTTCTGTTAAACTTTTTTAGCGGTAAATAGGTGGTTCTATCTGCTCCTAAAGATTTGTAAAACTCTTCATCTACCAATGTTTCTAAAGGTTTTTCATATTTTAATTCTAATGCTTCTTTAAAAATATAATACCCTAAATCGCTATACTTATAACCAACTCTTTCTCTTTGGTCTGCATCTTTAATGTATTTGTAAATACTGTCTTTATAATTCTGATTGATAAATAAGTTTTCTGCAACCTTAATATTAAACTTACTAGACTTCTTATTTCTATAAAATGTTGGTAAGTTTTTATGAGTTACGCTGTCTTGTGTAGCAATGTAAAAAGGAATCCACGCTTTTAATCTACCAAAATGAGATAGCACTTCTTTAACCGTAACTTTTTCTTTATTTGAATTAGAAAAACTAGGTAAAATATCTCTTAAACTTGCCGATAAAGGTATTTTATTTTCTTCCTCTGCTTTCATCATTAAAGGTAAAGAAGCTAATATTTTAGTTAATGAAGCCAAGTCATAAATATCTGAATTTTGTACTTTCAGCTTTTTGTTATGTGTATGATAACCATAACTTTTTTCTAAAACTACTTTTCCGTTTCTTGCTACAAAAATTTGTAAACCAGGAGCCATTTTTTGTTTAATAATGGTGTCTGCCATTTTATCTATTAATCCTAACATTTTAGAAGATAAACCTGCAGCTTCGGGTATAGTGTATTCAAATCTACTTAAATTACTACTTGCAAGACCAAAACCTTCTTTATATATGTTACCAATAGAAACTGGTAATTTCCCTTTTGCTGTAATAGCACCAAATAACAATTGTGCAGAAAGTTCTTGTGCTAATTTACTATTTTGATATGAAACAATTAAGCCTTCTATATTTGCAAAACTCTTTATTTGCAACAAACTATAAGGACTTGTAAAAACATCTAAAATCACAGATTTTTCTCTAGAAATTTCTTGCAACCAAACCAACTCTTTATTTGAAAACTTATAACTTTTCCAAGGATTTAAATTAGATTTATGAAAACCAATAACTACATAATTATAAGGTTTTAGCTTTGTAATTAAACCATCTAAATTAGTATCTGAAATTACATCTACTTTTGTATAGTTCTTAAGCATGTTTACGTAAGCAGTATTATCTGCATCACCTAACTTAACATAAGCTATTTTCTGTTTTTCTAAATCTCTAATTGGTAAATTACCATTTATGTTTTTTACAAGAGTTAAAGAATTTTTCACTAATTCTCTGTGTAACAACTCATCTTCTACCCTATTTAAGTCTTCTTCTATATTCTCTAAAACAATAGGTTTATAATTATGTAAACCTGCCCAATATTTAGATTTTAATATTTTTCTAACAGAAAAATTTAAACGTTCTTCAGTTAATGTTTTTGTCTCTAATGCTTTCTTCATTATTGCTATAGAAGCTGGTACATCTTGTGGTATTAATAATAAATCGTTACCTGCTTGTATTGCTGCCAAATCTATTTCTGCAGAAGACGCATAATTACTAGCACCTTTCATGTTTAAACCATCTGTAATAATTAAACCCTGAAAACCTAACTTTTCTTGCAACAAGTTTGTTACAACGCTTTTAGACAAAGATGTTGGTAAGTTTTTATCAGACTCTAAACTTGGTATATTTAAATGCGCTGTCATAACACTTGCTAAACCAACGTCAAATGTTTTTTTGTAAGGATATAATTCAATAGAATCTAAACGTGCTTCATCAAAATCTAAAAGCGGTAAAGTATGGTGAGAATCTGAAGCTGTGTCTCCATGTCCAGGAAAATGCTTACCATTAGCTAAAACTCCTTCGCCTTGCATACCTTGTATAAAAGCAATTGCTTTTTCTGTAACATTTTCTTTACTTTCTCCAAAAGACCTATTTCCAATAATAGGGTTTTCTGGATTAACATTTACATCTATTACTGGCGCAAAATTTACATGAATACCTATTCTTTTAGCATGTTGCCCTAAATGTTTACCAAACTGTCTTATTAAAGAATCGTTTTGTATGGCGCCTAAAGTCATATTCCAAGGAAATCTGTATGTGTTTTTTAAACGCATATCTAAACCCCATTCTCCATCAAAACCAATTAATAAAGGCACTTTAGCAGAATCTTGATATTTATTATTTAACTCTGCTTGTTTTCTTGGTGTTCCTTGCATAAAAATTAAATTACCAACATGATATTTAGTAATCATTTTTATAATAAAATCTTCGTGCTTTTTATCTAAATTAGAATATGCTTGCACCATAAATAGCTGCCCTATTTTTTCATCAACAGACATTGCATTCATAATACTATCTACCCAAATTTCTTGCGCAACAAAATCTTTAGTTCTAAGAGGATCTAATCTTTGGGCGCTTAAATTGTAACCAATAGTAATTAATAATAGTAAAAGTAAATTCTTTTTCATTCTATTTTTTTTCAATATGTTTTTTGGGCGTTTTAACAGGCTTTCGCTACTCGCTTTTTTTATTTTTTTTCAAAAATAAAAAAGAGCTCAAACATGCGCTCTATCCTTAACGCAACTTACTTGTAGTTTAAATACAATAATTTAAAATCAATAGTTATACCAAAAAGCGTTTATGCCAACTTTCTTTTGCAGGAACTTCCCAATTATTTTCAAAATCTTCTTTTGTATTTACCATGTTATTAAAAACTATGGTTTCTGAAGTTACTTTTTGTTCTTTAGCAAAACGCTGAAAATCTGCTAATTTTACTAAATTAATATTGTCGTTATCTTTAAAAGTAACGTTCATTTTATTCATTAAATCTAGTTTTAATTCTTTTTCTAAAGCTTGCACAAAACGTACAGAACTATCTATAGAGCAACCAGAAACATCATTAAAGCTTTCATCTACAGCTAAAACTAAAAACTGATTATATTTTACCGTAAAAGAACCTTTTAAATCATCTCCATGACGCGTCCATTGGTTTATAAAATCTTCTGCTTTTTCTGAAATAAAGTTTATTTCATTCTGTGTAAATTCTCTATCTGCTTGGTAAATCCAAACACGAGAGTTATTAGGTAAATTTTTATATTCTGTAAACATATTTAAAGTCGTTTAATTGTGCTTTTGTTAAAGCACTTTATTAATTTGTTAGCGTTACTGATATTGCAGGCGCATATTTTTTAAAATGCTTTATTTTAGTTAAAGGAGATTTTTGCCATTTTCCTTTCACATACAAATACAGCATATTTTCTTTCTTTTTAGGATATTTTGTAAAACCTACAACTGGCGAATAATAAGTTTCAGCTTCAGGATTATTTACATCTTCTCCATATTCATTAAAGGGAATAAACAGTTTTTCGAAAGCAACAAATAAACCATCTTTTGGCATTTCAATATCATATGCTTCTAAATTTACAGTTAACTTTAATTCCCCTTCTTTTAAAACTAATGGCAAGTTCACTTTTAATAAATCGTCTTTAGGTAATCCTGTTTTTTCATCTTTATTAAATATTCTAAATCTAAATTTAGATTGTTTAGAATGTCTTTTAGAAAAATGAATTTCTATAGTAGAAATATAATTACAGCATTCCGTTTTCTTAGAACTTGGAAAATATTTAGCAATCATTCTCATTCCAGAAGTATGTACTGCTTCTACTTTCTTTTTTACTTCATCTAACGTAACGCTTCTTTCTATTTTTTTTGTTAAAATAATTTCTTCTAAAACCTCTGAAACTGGTTTTAAAAACAAGGTATTCTTGTGTAAATCTTTTGCATTAACAATAGTGTCTTTATAATTTAGACAAGAAATATGAATTTTAGATTCTAAATATTTTTTATCTATTAATAAATTAAATGCACCGTTTTCTTGTGATGAAATTCCTTTATTAGAATTTAAAAAACTAATATTTGCATAAACTACAGGTTCTTTGGTATCTAAATCTAGTAATTTTCCGCTAAAATTTATTTTCTGACCAAATAACTGCGAACTGATTAGTAAAAAGAAAATTAGTTTATTCATCTTATTTATTTTTAATAAAGTTTTTTAATTCATCTGTTTCAAAAGAAAAATCTGCTTAAATAAAACAACAAAGTAATTATCTTAAATTAAACTTTTGTTGCAATGCTTGTAATTTTTCAGCATCAGACATGGTTTCTTTTGGGGCAGACATTCTTTTTTTAATTTCATTTAAAACCTTTTTTGTGTATAATGGAAAATCTGCATTTTGCATCCAATTATTATAACCTGGGTTTTCTTTAAAAACTTCTTCTACTGTTCTTCCTTTATATTTTCCGAAAGAAAAAATCTCTTGTTTTTCTTCATTCATTAAAATAAAACCTGCAAAATCTGCTCTTTCTCCATGTGTAGAAAATTCACTTAAAGCGTCTACAGAGTTTTCTATATCATCGTATTTATCTAATTGCGCTAATAAAATTTCATAAGTTGCATTGGTATCTGCTTCTGCACCATGAGCTCCTTCTAATTCTTTACCGCAATAAAATTGGTAACCAGCACTTAATGTTCTTTGTTCTTTTTTATGAAATATAACTTGTACATCAATGGCTTTTCTACCATTCATATCAAAATCTATTCCTGCACGCATTAATTCTTCTGCTAATAATGGAATATCGAATCTATTAGAATTAAAACCTGCCAAATCGCAACCAGCAATCATTTTACTAACTTCTTGTGCCAATTCTTTAAAAGTTGGTTCTGCTACTACTTTTTCATTTGTTATTCCATGAACATCAATAGAAGCTTGTGGTATTTCTCTTTCAGGATTTACCAACCAAGTTTTGCTTTCTTTATTTCCGTTAGGAAATACTTTTAAGATTGCTATTTCTACAATTCTATCTGTTGCTATATTAACTCCTGTAGTTTCTAAATCGAAAAATACTATAGGTTGTTTTAAATTTAAATTCATTTCTTTTATTTAATTTTTCTGTTAAAACTTAAATTTCTTATTAAGTTTTAATTGAAAAAAATTCTACTCGTTATTTAATTGTTCTTTAAATTCTGATACTTGCGCCTGAACTTTTGCAGAAAGTACTGGTTCTTTAAAATTACATTTTTTTAATTCTTCTAATAAAATTTCTGCTAAAATATATCTAGCTGAAGGTTTGTCATCTGCAGGTACTATAAACCAAGGTGCCTTTTCTTTAGATGTTCTATTTAATAAATCTTCATAACAGAACTGATATTTGTCCCACAATTTACGTTCCTTTAAATCTCCTGCAGAAAATTTCCAATTCTTTTCAGGAATATTTAATCTTCTTAGCAATCTGTTTTTTTGTTCGTCTTTAGATAAATTTAAAAAGAATTTTAAAACAATTGTTCCGTTTTTTTCTAAATGACTTTCAAAATCATTTATTCTTTCCATTCTATCATGATAAAAAGCGTCATCTAAATCTTCTAAACTTTTTACGTTTGGAATATTTTCTCCAAAAACATATTCTGGATGCACTCTTGTTACCAACACATTTTCATAATGGGTTCTGTTAAAAACACCTATTTTACCTTTAGCTGGCAAAGCTATATAATGTCTCCACATAAAATCATGTTTCAACTCTAATTCTGTTGGTACTTTAAAACTGTGTACTTCTACACCACGTGCATTTACATCTTTAAAAACCTCTCTAATTAAGCTGTCCTTACCAGAAGTATCCATACCTTGTAAACAAATTAATACACTATATTTACCTTCAGCATACATTGCATCTTGTAATTTACTTATTTTTTTTCGTAGCTTTTTAAGTTTTTTCTCAGCGTCTTCTAAAACTATTTTTGTTTTAAAATCTGTTAGTTTAATTTGTTTAGAAACTTTGTATTCGTCTAAATTCATAGGTATGGTATTGAACTTTAAAGGTAAAAAAAAATATTTTTTTTAAGCCTTTTTAAACCTAGTTTCTAAAAAGAATTTTATTGTGTGAAATTAAAGAAAATAGTAGTTTTATCTCAAGATTTTTTTTGTCAAAAAGAGAATAAAACAAAGGTATAATCTAGAAGTAAAATTTCTTATCATATTTATACTAAAAAACATTCTATGAATTTTAATATAATATTAATTACCACCAATAGAGAACAAAACTTACTAATTAAAATTATATTTCTATTTTTATTTATTTTTAACAAAATCATTAAAAAACCTACATTTGCAGAATGCGAATAGATATTATTTCAGTTGCCCCAGATTTATTAGAAAGTCCGTTTAATCATTCAATAATTAAACGTGCTAAAGAAAAAGGTTTGGCAGAAATTATAATTCACGATTTACGTGCTTATGGTTTAGGTAATTACAAACAAATAGATGACACACAATTTGGTGGCGGTGCAGGAATGGTAATGATGATTGAACCTATTGCTAACTGTATAAGAAAACTACAATCTGAAAGAACATATGATGAAATTATTTATATGACACCAGATGCAAAAACCTTAAATCAATCTACAGCAAATACACTTTCATTAAAAGAAAATATTTTAATTTTAACAGGACATTATAAAGGTGTAGATCATAGAATTAGAGAATTATTTATTACTAAAGAAATTTCTATTGGAGATTATGTTTTAACAGGTGGCGAGTTGGCTGCTGCAGTTTTAGTAGACGCAGTAGTACGTTTAATACCTGGTGTAATTGGAGACGAGCAATCTGCACTTACAGATTCTTTTCAAGACAACTTATTATCTCCACCAGTATATACTAGACCTTCAGATTTTGAAGGAACTAAGGTTCCAGAAATTTTATTGTCTGGGAATTTTCCTAAAATTGAAGACTGGAGAAGCGATCAAGCTTACGAAAGAACTAAACAGATAAGACCAGACTTATTAGATGAAACTTTATAAAATTTTAAATTAAAATAATTAAAGCAAAAAAATTGGAAACACTAAAAAGATTTATAAAGAATAACAAAGCAATTTCTTGGGTTTTAGGTTTTCAGTTATTTAGATTGCTTTTATTACCATTTATGGGCTTAATGCCACAAGATGCGTACTATTATTTATACGGTCAGAATTTATCTCTTTCTTATTTCGATCATCCAGGAATGATTGGTTATATTTTAAGGTTTTTTACAGATATTTTTGGAACTTCTATTTTTGTTGTAAAATTTGCAGACTTCTTTATTACATCTTTAACTATTCTTAGTTTTTACAAACTAGCATCTTATTTTTTATCTAAAAACAAACTTCAAAAAGCATTTGTCTTATTAACTTCTACCATATTTATTTCCATTTTATCCTTTAATTCTACACCAGATGTACCTTTATTATTATTCTGGACATTAAGCTTAATTTGTTTATACAAAGCAATTTTTGAAGAAAAGAAATGGTTTTTTATTTTTGGAGGAATAGCAATGGGATTGGCTTTCGATAGTAAATATACTGCACTATTATTGCAAATTGGCTTAATTGCTTTCTTAGCATTTTCTAATAAGTACAGAAAACTCTTATTATCTCCTTGGTTGTGGTTATCATTATTAATTTCTGCTGCAGTTACATTTCCGGTTTGGTATTGGAACTATCAAAACGAGTTTGCTTCTTTTGCTTTTCAGTCTTCAGAAAGAACAAGTTCTATTTCAGAATTTAAAATATCTCCTAAAAATTTCTTTGGAGCAGTTGGTCATCAAATGTTTTTGTTACTACCTGTTTTATTTTTAATCTTTATTACGTTCACTTTTAAATATTGTAAAAGAGCTTTATTAAAATTTAAACTTCCTAACGCCAAAACTTTATTTTTATTAGCTTTTTTTATTCCAACTTTTTTAGGATTCTTTTTACTAACTCCTATTTATTGGGTAAAATTAAATTGGATGATGCCTTCTTATATTACAGGAGTTATAATTGCAGGAATGTTTATTAGCAAAAAACTATTAAAAATTCAGATTATTATATCTATTGTTTTTCATGTGTTGGTTGGCTTACAAATTATCTTTTATCTAGTACCAATAAAAAGTGACGATACTTGGGTTGGCTGGAAAGAGTTGGCTCTTGAAATAGAAAATATAAAGGAAAAAGAACCTAATACTTTTATTTTTTCTAATGATAATTATAAAACCTCTGCGTGTTTAAACTTTTTTATGGAAGAAAAAGTTTATGCACAAAACATTATAGGTTTACCTGCATTACATTTTGATTATTTAGGTGATAATTTAACTACTTTAAAAGGTAAAAACGCCATTTTTATAGATTCAGACAAACGTTTTAAAAACAATAATAAATTAGGTGAAATTAATTCTCTATTAACAGTAAACTTTAAAGAAGTAACTGAATTAGAACCTATTATTATAAAAATAAACGGAAAAGAAAGCAGAAAATTTTGGGTTTTCTATTGTACTGACTATCAACCTAAAAAATAGTTGAATTTTAATTTTATCAACAAAAAAAAAGTACTACTTTTGCAAACGCTAAATTAACCTCTGACGAAAAAATCGTGAACGTTATTTTACAAAACTAATTAAATAAAAAAATATGGAAGCTTTAGTAAAGTTTGTACAAGACGAATTCGTAGCAAGAAAAGAATTTGCAGAATTTGGAGCTGGTGATACAATCACTGTTTATTACGAAATTAAGGAAGGAGAAAAAGTACGTACTCAGTTTTTTAGAGGTGTAGTTATTCAAAGAAAAGGAGTTGCAGCTTCAGAAACTTTTACAATCAGAAAAATGTCTGGTACTGTAGGTGTTGAAAGAATTTTCCCTGTAAACTTACCTTCTATTCAAAAGATTGAAGTTAACAAAAGAGGTAAAGTTCGTAGAGCAAGAATCTTTTACTTTAGAGGTCTTACTGGTAAAAAAGCTAGAATTACTGAAAAAAGAAGATAATTCTTCAACTTATAAAAAAACTAAAAAGCGTTGTATAATTACAACGCTTTTTTTTGTGTCTAATAATTTAATAGCACAGACTTAAATATGTAATTTTCTTATATTATTAAATAGTCTAAATTACATTTTAATTAAGACAGTAAACCTTTAAAATAAGACCCATAATTCTATAATTTTAACATAAACAGAAATTCTTAAAAATACCCTTAATTTATTATCAAATACACATAAAATCAGTTGAATTAATAACAATTAATCAACAAAAAAATGATATTAAATTCATAAATTTGCTACGCTTTTTTTACGAAAACCATTTCGTTAAAAGTATAATTACTAAAAAAACAACTCAATATGAGCAAAATAGCTAAAATTGTATATACAAAAACTGATGAAGCTCCTGCTTTAGCAACACGTTCTTTCTTACCAATTGTAAAGGCATTTACAAAAACTTCTAATATAGAAATTGAAGTAAAAGATATCTCTTTAGCTTCTAGAATACTTGCTAATTTTTCTGATTATTTAACTGAAGACCAAAAAGTTGAAGATGCATTAGCTTTTTTAGGTAATTTAGCTAAAGCGCCAGAAGCAAATATTATTAAACTACCTAATATTAGTGCTTCTGTACCACAATTAAAAGAAGCAATTTCTGAATTACAAGATAAAGGTTATGCATTACCAGATTATCCTGAAGAAATAATTACTGATGAAGATAAAGCCGTTTTAGCTTTATATAATAAAGTAAAAGGTTCTGCTGTAAACCCTGTTTTACGTGAAGGAAACTCAGACAGAAGAGCACCAAAAGCAATTAAGAATTACGCACGCAAAAACCCACATTCTATGGGAGCTTGGTCTGCAGATTCTAAAACACATGTTGCTACTATGACAGAAGGAGATTTTGCTAACAACGAAAAATCTTTAACTACAAAAAAAGCAACTTCAGTAAGCATTGTTCATACTTCAGAAAACGGTACTAAAACTGTTTTAAAAGATAAATTAGATCTTTTAGAAGGTGAAATTATTGATGCTACTATAATGAGTAAAAAAGCTTTAATTGCTTTTTTAGAAGAGCAATATGAAGATTCTTTAGATAAAAGTGTATTGTTTTCTTTACATATGAAAGCAACAATGATGAAGGTAAGTGATCCTATTATTTTTGGTCATGCTGTTCGTGTATTTTTTGACGATTTATTTAAAAAACATGGAAAAACTTTTAAGAAGATTGGAGCAGATGTTAATAATGGTTTAGGAAACCTTCTTGGTAAGTTAAATGAATTACCAAAAGAAAAACGCGATCAAATTAGAGAAGAAATTAGATATGCTTTAGATCACGGACCAGAATTAGCAATGGTAAATTCTGATAGAGGAATAACTAATTTACATGTACCTTCAGACGTTATTATAGATGCTTCTATGCCAGCTATGATTAGAACTTCTGGTAAAATGTATAATTCAGAAGGAAAATTACAAGACACAAAAGCAATTATTCCAGATAGTTCTTATGCAGGAATATATTCTGCAACTATAGATTTTTGTAAAAAGAATGGCGCTTTTGATCCTACAACAATGGGAACTGTTCCTAATGTTGGTTTAATGGCTCAAAAAGCAGAAGAATATGGTTCTCATGATAAAACTTTTGAAATAGCTACTGCTGGTAAGGTTGAAGTTTTAGATCCTTCTGGAAAAACACTTATAGAACACGCTGTAGAAGAAGGTGATATCTGGAGAATGTGCCAAACAAAAGATTTACCAATTCAAGATTGGATTAAATTAGCTGTTACAAGATCAAGAGCTTCAAAAACACCTGCTGTTTTCTGGTTAGACAAAAACAGAGCTCATGATGCAGAAATTATTAAAAAAGTAAAAACTTATTTACCAAACCACGATACTGAAGGTTTAGATATAAGAATTTTATCTCCAATAAAAGCTACAGAATTTACTTTAGAAAGAATAGTTAAAGGCGAAGATACTATTTCTGTTTCTGGAAATGTTTTACGTGACTATTTAACAGATTTATTTCCAATTTTAGAAGTTGGTACATCTGCTAAAATGTTATCTATTGTTCCTTTAATGAATGGTGGAGGTTTATTTGAAACTGGTGCTGGAGGTTCTGCTCCTAAGCATGTGCAACAATTTTTAGAAGAAAACCATTTACGTTGGGATTCTTTAGGAGAATTTTTAGCCTTAGCTGTTTCTTTAGAGCATTTAGGTACTTCTAACAATAATTCTAAAGCAATTATCTTATCTGAAACTTTAGACGATGCTACAGATAAATTCTTAGATAATGATAAATCTCCTTCTAGAAAAGTTGGTGAATTAGATAATAGAGGAAGCCACTTTTATTTAGCAATGTATTGGGCAGAAGGTTTAGCTAATCAAGATAAAGACGCAGAATTAAAAGCTTCTTTTACTAAAATAGCAAATGATTTAAAAGCCAATGAGGCTAAAATTGTTGCAGAATTAAACGAAATTCAAGGTAACTCTAATGATATATCTGGTTATTACCAACCAGAAGACAAATTAGCAGATGCTGCAATGAGACCAAACACAACTTTAAATTCGATATTAAAAAGTATTTAGTCTTAAAATTTTCATAAAACATTAACATTAAGAGTGCTAACTAGCACTCTTTTTTTGTTAGCTTTGGTTATTAATCAAACCAAAAACTAATGACTAAGAAAAAAATTGCTATAATATCTATAGCAACAGTAATTGCTGTGTATATAATTTACAGCTACTTTTTACCTTCTGTAGACGATAAAACTTACCTTGAAGCAAAAGCTATAAAAGGAAATTTTATAAGTGAAGTAATTACATCTGGAGAAGCACAATCTACAAGTTCTAAAAAAATAAATGGCCCAAATAACCTTAGAAAGTTTAGATTAAATAATCTAAAAATTCAAGATTTAGTTGCAGAAGGTACTATTGTAAAAAAAGGAGACTACGTTGGTAGGCTAGATCCAAGTAGTGTAAATGAGCAAATATTAGATGCGCGTTTAAATTTAGAAACAGCTAGATCTAAATACACACAACAACAATTAGACACAACATTATCTTTAAAGCAAGAAAGAAATTCTATAAAAGATTTACGTTTTAGCATGGAAGAAACCAAACTAGAACTAAAACAATCTATATATGAACCACCAGCAACCATTAAAAAACTAGAAATTAGTTTAGAAAAATCTGAAAGAGGATTAACTGAGAAATTAGAAAACTACATAATAAAAAAGAGACAAGCCAATGCTAAAATGGTAGAAGTTGGTAATCAAGTTTCTAAAATAAATAAAAAACTAACAGATTTATTAGATCTATTAAAATCTTTTACTATTTATTCTGATGGTAATGGAATGATTACTTATGACAAAAATTGGGATGGTTCTAAAAAGAAAGTAGGTTCTAGCATTAGCCCTTGGGATCCTTCTATAGCTAGTTTACCAGATTTAACTAAGATGGAATCTAAAACATATGCTAATGAAGTAGATATTAGAAAAATTAAAAAAGGCTTACCTGTAAAGGTTGGTTTTGATGCTTTTCCTGATATTGAACTAGAAGGGACTGTTACAAGTGTAGCTAATGTTGGAGAAAAGAAAAGAGGTTCTGATATTAAAGTTTTTCAAGTAATGATACTTTTAAAGGGTTATGACAATAGTATTAGACCAGGAATGACAACTTCTAATAGAATATTAACTTTTGAAAGAAAAGATGTTTTAAGTATTCCTTTAGAAGCTGTTTTTTCTAAAGAATCTACAACTTACGTATATAAAAAATCTGGCTTTTCTGTAACTAAGCAAGAAATAAAAATAGGCATTTCTAACAATGATTCTGTAATAATAACAGAAGGTTTAGCAGAAAATGATATTGTATATTTAAACAAACCAGAAGGTTATGATAAAGAACAAATAGCCAAATTAAATTAGTTTTTCTTATGATAGACAAAATCTATATTGAAAAATTAAAATCTAATTTTAGTGAAGCTGTTCGTGTTATTCTAGCTAACAAAATAAGAACTCTACTAACGTCTTTAGGTATTATTTTTGGTGTTGCTGCAGTAATAACAATGCTTGCAATTGGTAGTGGTGCAGAAAAAGAAATTTTAGCTCAACTAGAATTAGTTGGTGTTAACAACATTGTAATTACTCCTATTCCAGACAAAAAGGATAATGAAAATGAAGAAGAAGCAGATGATGGTGCAATATCTGCAAAACGTTTTTCTAAAGGCTTAGATATGCTAGATGTAATTAGCATTCAAAAAAATGTTCCTTCAGTAAAAACGGTAAGTCCAGAAATAGTTTTAGAAACCTACGTTATAAAAAAAGGAAGACAAAGCCCTGTTAAATTAATAGGAGTCTCTAAAGATTTTTTTGCAACTTCAAACATAACCATAGAAAGTGGAAAAAACTTTTCTAACGCACAGGCAGAAAACTCACTTCCTGTTTGTGTTATTGGTAAAAAGATTGAAAAGAAATTATTTACTGGAGAAAGCGCCATTGGAAAAAAAATAAAAGTTAAAGATGTTTGGCTACAAGTTATCGGCGTAATTGAAGAAAAGTTTATTTCTGAAAATGCACAAGAAAATTTAGGAATAAGAGACATGAATCAAGATATTTATATACCAATAAAAACATTTCTAGTTCGTTACAAAGACCGTAAAATTATTAGCGATCAACCTTTAGACTTGGGAAGTGGTGTTATCGTTATGGGAAATCAACAAGGTCCAAAAAAAAGAATTCCTAGAGGTAATTATCATCAAATAGACAAACTTGTTGTGCAAGTTAATAATTCTTCAGAATTAAACGCAACTGCAGATCTTTTAAGTAGAATGTTGAAAAGAAGACATAATGATATGTTAGATTTTGAAATTTCTATACCAATTCAACTTTTAAAACAACAACAAAAAACTAAACAAATATTTAATATTGTATTAAGTATTATTGCAGGAATTTCTTTGCTAATTGGTGGTATTGGAATTATGAATATAATGTTAGCTTCTGTTTTAGAAAGAACTAAAGAAATTGGTATTATTAGAGCAATTGGTGCTACCCAAGAAGATGTTATTCTTCAATTTTTAACAGAATCTGTTTTGGTTAGTATTGGTGGTGGAATTATTGGAATTATTTTGGGCATTTTTGCTTCCTATATTTTAGAAGTTACAACTGGTATTGAAACAATTTTATCTTTAAGTTCTATTTTATTATCATTTTTTGTAGCAACTTTAATTGGTTTAATTTTCGGAATCGCTCCTGCCAAAGCTGCTGCTAACAAAAGTCCTATTGAAGCTATTAGACATGAATAAAACTATGAAAAAAATTATAATATCTCTATGCTTTCTTGTAACAGGAATTAGTGTAGGGCAAGAAAAAAAGTCTATTTCCTTAGAAGAAGCAATTAAAATTGCTCAAGAAAAATCTCCAGACTACAAGGCTTTATTAAATCAAAATCAGGCTAGTTATTGGAGGTACAGAAGATACAAAGCAAGTTTTTTACCCCAGTTAAGATTAGATGCAACTTTACCCAGATATTCTAATTCTGTAAATAGATTAACAAATGACAGTGGTCAAGATATTTTTGTACGTTCAAATCAATCTAGTTTAGATGCAGCGTTATCAATAAACCAAAATGTTGCTTTAACAGGTGGTACAATTTCTTTAAGTTCTCAATTAGAAAGAGTTGACGTTTTTGGAGACAATGCAACAACTGGTTATTCTGTTATTCCGTTTTCTATAAATTATAGACAAAATTCACTTTTTTACAATGAATTTAAATGGGATAAAAAAATAGAACCGTTAATCTATGAAGAAGCAAAAAGAGGCTTTATAGAAAGTATGGAGCAAATTTCTTTAAACACATGCAGACGTTATTTTTCTTTATTAAAATCTCAAGTTCAATCTAAAATTGCACAAACAAATTTATCTAATCAAGATACATTGTTTCAAATAGCTAAAGGAAGATTTAAAATGGGTAAAATTGCAGAAAACGATCTATTACAGCTAGAGTTATCTGTATTAAACTCTCAAAATACAGTTACTACAAACGAAATTGATTTTAAAAGAAGTTCTCAAAACCTATCTAGATATTTAAGTTTAGAGAGTGAAAATCTTCTATTAAATATACCAAAAGAACTATCAATATTTTCTGTAACGGTAGAAAAAGCATTAGAAGAAGCAAAATCTAACAGAAAAGCAGTAATAGAATTTAGAAGAAAAAGATTAGAAGCAGATAAAGAGGTTGCAGAAGTAAAAGGTAGCAATAGATTGCAATTAAGGTTAAATGCAAACTTTGGTGTATCGCAACAAGGAAATGTATTTAATGAACTTTTTCAAGATTATAACCAGCAACAAAACATCTCTTTAGGAGTTGGAATACCAATATTAGATTGGGGTGTTTCTAAATCTAGAAGAAAACTGGTAGAAGCAAATAGAGATTTACTAAACACCAATGTAGCACAAGATGAACAAGAGTTTGAACAAGAAATTTATCTTCATACTTTAAATTGGCAAAATCAGCGTAATTTTTTAGAAACCTCTAAAAAAGCACAAGACATTGCAACCAAAAGATATGAAATTACTAATAAGAGATTTATTTTAGGTAAAATTACCATCACAGATTTAAACCTAGCTTTACAAGAAAAAGATAGATCTGTTTTACAATACCTAAATTCTTTAGAGAAATTTTGGGTAGACTACTACACACTTAGAAGATTAACTTTATATGATTTTGTTAAAGACAAAAAAATAGAAGTTGAAGACATAATTTACGATTAAAATATATTAGGTTATCCTTATAAATATTTAGTAATTATAATATAAACTAATGCTAGTATGTAAATACTAGC
Source organism: uncultured Polaribacter sp. (assembly GCA_963975825.1). Lineage (GTDB taxonomy): Bacteria > Bacteroidota > Bacteroidia > Flavobacteriales > Flavobacteriaceae > Polaribacter. The sequence continues at coordinate 54,521 of CAXBIR010000001.1, read as the reverse complement.
TTTTTAAATTAGTAAAAAATTGTATTTTAATATCGTTTTAGAATTGTACTTTTGTTTTAGTTATTCTAGCAATAATTAAACAATAAAAATAAAATGCTACACTTTAAAAAATTATTTTTTCTCTTTTTTTTGATAAGTTTATCGGTGCTTGGACAAGAAAAAATTACACTTAGTGGTACAGTTTACGATGATTCTAATAATGAAACCTTAATTGGCGTTTCTATCTATTTTCCTGAATTGAACTCTGGAACAACCACAAATGAATATGGTTTTTACTCAATTACAATTCCAAAAGGAACTTACAAATTTCAAATAAGCTATTTAGGCTACACCACACTTGTAGAAAATATAGAACTTTTAGAAAAAACATCTAAAAACTTTAAATTAAAAGAGGAATCTGAGAGTTTAAATGAAATTGTTATAGAAAGTAATATTGAAAAACTTAATTTAAAAACGCCACAAATGAGCGTTAATAGATTAACATCTTCTACAATAAAACAGATTCCTGTAGTGCTTGGAGAAGCAGATATTATAAAATCTTTAATTCTTTTACCAGGAGTTACAAGTGCTGGTGAAGGCGCTTCTGGTTTTAATGTAAGAGGTGGCGCTGCAGATCAAAACTTAATATTATTAGACGAGGCTATTGTTTTTAATTCTTCTCATTTATTTGGTTTTTTCTCAGTTTTTAATCCAGATGTAATTAAAGACGTAAAATTATATAAAGGAGGAATTCCTGCAAAATACGGTGGCCGTTTATCTTCTGTACTAGATATTTATCAAAAAGAAGGAAACAGTAAAGATTTTAGTATTACTGGCGGTATTGGTTTAGTTTCCTCTAGATTATTAATTGAAGGGCCTTTAGAAAAAGAAAAAAGTTCTTTTTTAATTGGCGGAAGATCTTCTTATGCTCATTTATTTTTACCTCTTTTTGATAATGATAACAAAGCATATTTTTACGATTTAAATAGTAAAATTAACTACCGTTTTAACGATAGAAATAACGTTTTCTTATCTACTTATTTTGGTAAAGATGTTTTTGGAATTAGCGATAATTTTGTAAATACTTATGGAAACACTGTTGTTAATTTACGCTGGAATCATCTTTTTACAGATAAACTTTTCTCTAATTTATCTTTAATTTATTCGGATTATTTCTACGGATTAACTTTAGACTTTGTTGGTTTCGAATGGGATTCTGGTATAACTAATTTCAATTTGAAGTATGATTTCAATCATTATGTAAGCGAAAAAGTAAAATTAAGTTATGGTGTTAACAATATTTATATAAAATTTAATCCAGGAGAAATTATTCCTAATAGAGAAGATTCTGGTATTGTAGCTGAAAAACTTATAGATAAATATGCAAATGAATTTGCTGCTTATATAGACGCAGAACATAAAATTAGCGATAATTTTAGGCTACAATATGGAGTTCGTTTTAGCAATTTTACAAGATTAGGACAAGATGAACTAAACACCTATGCAAATGATGAAGCTGTAATTTACAATACCGAATTTAAAAAATACGAATCTGCAGAAGCAACAGGTACAGAAAACTATAAAAGAAGCGATGCTATTGCAAGTTTTAATAATTTTGAACCAAGAGTTTCTATGTCTTATATTATAGACAATAACACTTCTGTAAAGGCAAGTTACAATAGAATGGCACAATATTTACATTTACTTTCTAATACTGCCTCTCCTACTCCATTAGATGTTTGGACGCCTAGTGGTAAATATGTAAAACCTCAACTTTTAGATCAATATGCTGTAGGTTATTTTAAATCTTTTAAAGACGGAAAATACACTTTAGAAACAGAAGCTTTTTACAAAGATATTCAGAATAGAATAGATTATATAAATGGAGCAAACTTAATTGCTAATAATGAAATTGAAACCGTAATTTTAAATGGTAAAGCCAGAGCTTATGGTTTAGAAGTACTATTTAAGAAGAACGAAGGAAATTTTCAAGGATGGATTTCTTACACACTTTCTAGATCTGAACAATTAACAGAAGGTAGAAATGCAAACGAACCAGGAATTAATAATAGCCAATGGTACAGCACACCTTATGATAAAACGCACGATTTTTCTATTAACGCCAGTTATAAGTTAAACGAGAAATGGAAATTCAATAGTAACTTTGTTTTTCAAACAGGACAACCAACAAATTACCCAGTTGGCCAATATGAAGTACAAGGTTTAAATGTACCAATTTATGATGATAATAGAAGAAATGCAGACAGACTTCCTGCATATCATAGATTAGATATTTCTGCAACTTTAACACCAGAAAAAAATAAAAACAGAAAGTGGCAAGGAGAATGGGTTTTCGGAATTTATAATTTATACGGAAGACAAAACGCTGCTTCTTTAGCTTTTAAACAAAACCAAGAAACCTTTAGAAACGAAGCAATTCAGACATCAATTTTTGGTCTTGTACCATCTGTAACCTATAATTTTAAATTTTAAAGCAATGAAAAAAATATACATACTTCCTGTTTTAATAGTATTACTTTTTTCTAATTGTGAAAAAGTAGTAGATATAGATTTACCAACTATAGAGCCTAAATTAATAATAGATGCCTCTTTTGAAGTTCTATTTGATGAAAGCCCTGTTGTTGCTAATACAGTTGTAAAATTAAAATTATCTGCAGATTATTTTGAAGAAAACATACCAACTGTAACAAACGCGAACGTATTTTTAACAAATTTATCTAACAATTCTGTAATCCCTTTTTTAGACACAAATGCAGATGGTAATTACACACCTGCAACTTCATTTGTACCAGAAGATAATATTACATATGAATTAACTGTAGCATATAATAACCAAACCTATAAAGGGAAAGCTACAAAAATTAAATCTACAGTTTTTAACAGCGTAGAACAAGGTGATAAGACACTTTTCAGTGGAAAAGAAACAGAGATAAAAGTTGATTTTAGCGATAATATAAATGAAGAAAATTATTATTTATTCGATTTTACTAACAATAGATTTTTAACCATAGAAGATCGTTTTTTTAATGGTACAGATTATAATTTTTCTTTTTTTTATGATGAAGATGATATCGAATTACCTACAACTGTAAATATAAAAATGGCTGGAATCTCTAAAGACTATTACACCTATTTTAGAATATTATTAGATCAAAGTGGTGTAAATGGTGGTGGTCCTTTTCAATCAGTTCCTTCTTCTTTATTAGGAAATATGATAAACACTACAAACGAAGCTAATTTTCCTTTAGGTTATTTTCATATTTCAGAAATAGACACTTTTAGTGTTAATTTGGTAGAAAAAAACTAAAACTTCAGTTTAAATCATCATTCAAGAATACAAAAAAACTGTATTTTTGAATGATGACTTTTATAAAAACTACAGAACAAGATTCTAAATACAACCATCTAGAAAAGATGAGTGTTAAAGAATTATTAAGCAACATTAATAACGAAGATAAAACAGTACCAATTGCTGTAGAAAAATCTTTACCTCAAATAGAAATTCTAACAACTAATATTGTTAAAAAATTAAAAGAAGGAGGAAGATTATTTTACATTGGAGCAGGAACTTCTGGTAGATTAGGTGTTGTAGATGCTTCAGAATGTCCGCCAACTTTTGGTGTACCACATGAACTTGTAGTTGGTATTATTGCTGGTGGAGATATTGCTATTAGAAAAGCTGTAGAATTTGCAGAAGATTCTAAAACGCAAGGTTGGTTAGACTTAAAAGAACACCAAATAACAGAAAAAGATGTTGTAATTGGTATTGCTGCATCTGGCACAACGCCTTATGTAATTTCTGCTTTAGAAAAATGTAACGAGAATAATATTATTACTGGTTGTATTGCTTGTAATAATAATAGTCCTTTGGCTAAAGTTTCTATGTACCCTATAGAAGTTGTTGTTGGCTCAGAGTTTGTTACTGGAAGCTCGAGAATGAAAGCTGGAACCGCACAAAAATTAGTTCTAAATATGATTTCTACAGCTACAATGATTCAATTAGGAAAAATTAAAGGTAACAAAATGGTAGATATGCAACTATCTAACAACAAGTTAGTAGAAAGAGGTCAAAAAATGTTAGCTAAAGAATTAAATATCGACCAAACTGAAGCTGCTACATTATTAGAAAAGTATGGTAATGTTAGAAATTCTATAAAAAATTATAAAAAATGAGTACAAACGTTAACTTATTAGGTAAAGGTTTAAAATACTTGGGTATTTTAATTTTCCTTTTTATAGCATCGCCAATTACGCTTACAATGGGTTTTAAAGCTTTAAAAAAGTTTAATAACACACCGCAAGAGTTTTTATCTTACATTATTATTACAGTTGCAGCAATACTAATAATTTTTACAATTTTCTTCGCTTTTAAAACATTTCAGATTTTACTAAAAGCTATCTTTAATAATTCATAAAATGCAAATTTCTGATGGAATCATCATTATACTTTCGTATCCAGATACGATTGTAAGGCCTGCTTACTGGGAAACTTTAAGTAATTTTTGGCCTAAAATTGGTATTGGTGGCGAGCATGCTGTACAAGCTGGTCATGCTGCGTTGTTATTACTTCAAAAAAACAATTCAGAAATAAATTATTTCGATTTTGGAAGATACATTACAAGTTACGGAAATGGTAGAGTTAGATGTAAAGAAACAGACCCAGAATTAGAAGTTACAATTAAGGCAAATTTTAAGAATAATGAAATTTTAAACGTTGAAGAAATTTTACTTTGGATAGAAAATCATCCTGAGAAAACACATGGAGATGGTAGATTAGTAGCTAGCATTCACAATGAAATAAATTTTAAAAAAGCGCAAAAATTTATTCAAGAATTAATAGACGAAAAAGAAATACCTTATGGTGCTTTTATTAAAAACGGAACAAATTGTGCAAGATTTGTAACAGATACAATTATTGCTTCTTCAGAGAATAAAAAAATTGGTAAACAATTAAAAAAATCTAATTTATTAACACCAAGTCCTATTGGAAACGTAATAAAAGCAAATACAGACAATAAAATCTTTAATGTTTATAATCAAGAAATTACATACTATAAAAATAGATCTATTGTTAAAGAATATAAATCTTCTTTTTTAAACAAGTTTGAAGGAGAACCCAATTTAATAGGAACAGAAAAACCTAATTTAAAGGTTTTTAAATTAGAAAACGGAACTTGGTTAGGAGGAATTGGAAGTGGTGCTTGGTTTAAAATTGAAGACAAAATTGATTTAGGTGCTTACAAAATATCTAGATATAATTCTGATGGAATTAAAGATTTTGAAGGTTTGTTTTATGCAGAAAAAACTAATTTTAATCATTTAGAAACGTATAATTTTATTCACCCTACAAGTTGTAAAGAGGTTTATATTCAGCAAAATAAACAGACTTACACCTTCTTAAAACAATAAAAACAGTTATTCGATTCTCTTTTTTCTTCAATTTTCTTAAAAACTAAACTTTTTTTAACTCATTTCGTTTTTTTATTAGTCTTAATAAGTTCTAAAGTTCATTACTGACTTTTAAAAAATTAGATTTGTATTACCAAAGAAAAGAAAATGAAAAAAAAACTACTACTTACCTTTACAATTGTATTGCTTTTTAGCTTAAAAGCTACTTCACAGAAAAAAAGTAATAACGATATAAAACAATTAATAGATTCTTACAAAAATGATATCAGAGGTCCATATTACAGAATTAAATGGTTCTGTAAAGATGGTTCTGTTAGAGATTCTAAAGACCCTTGCCCAGATTCTATAGGTGGGGGAATTCAACATGCATCTTTTAAACAATCTGCATTAGATTTAAGAAAGAGTAATCATTTATTTTTTGGTGAAATATTAGCTAGTTTAAAAACAACAGATTTTTTAGATGCTACACATAATTTTAGCAGATTAAAACAATATCAAATTGGACTATATTTAGCAAGCTTAGATAATGGTTGGGTTTTAAAAAAAGGACAATATTATAGAGGTGCTATTCAATCTGAAGATGAAGAAGCTTGGGGAAAGGAATTTTATGAAACTGTTTTAAAAGACGATTCTTTTTTAAACTCTAATTATTACTTAATTAGACAATCTTTGAAAGATATTCCACATAATGGAGATTCTAATATTGCGCAATTAATGCGAAGCGAGTCTAAAATATTAGCTGAAGAAATTCCTGACTTTATGGATATTAGAATTAAAATTCATGGAAATCCACAAAAGACAGATATTTATTTAGTTCAGAATTACATCAAGAAAAATGCTTCTAAAATTTCTATTAAGGAAAAAAAACTTTTTGACAGACTATTAAGTACCATGAATGAGTTTTATGCGCCATTAAACTATAAAACCATTTCAAAAGAACTATCTAAAGTTAATGATGATAATGAAGTTCTTAAAAATTTAAAAGCTTTTATTAATGAAGATAAAACTAGCTTTTCTGCAAAAGATATTGTTATAAAAATTACAGATAATTTAGATTTTTTAAGATATAATATTGCGTTATTTAAAGATAGTAAAGACCGTTTAATCCTTTTAGATTTAACAAATCAATTAGAAAAAATTTTATTAATCGAAAGTCAAAATTGGAATACTGATACATTAGAAGAAACAATTTTAAAAACACAAACTTTAACCTGTGCTTCCTACGCAACCGGTCTTGTAGAAGCTTGGGAATTTGATGTAGTAAAACCTGTTTTTTCCTCTGCTTTAAATAAAGAAAAAACAACTTTAGGAGAGTTAAATTCTCTAGTTACAAATGCTAGAAGAATTGTAGAATGGAGTACTTCTTTAGTAAAAGCAAATTACCAAGAAGATGTAAATGAATACGCAGCTTTTGAGTCTTTAGCTTACGGTTTTATAGACGATAGAATTAGAAATTCTATTACTTTAAATTTAGGGGAAACTGTTAGCAAACTAAATAATTTTGCTGCAAAAATTTCTGAAGTAAATAACAATGTAATGAGTATTACTAACCAAGGCGCTATAAGAGGTTTAAACCCTGGTTATGCATTTGGTAAATTAATTGTTGTAGATGGTAACCCAGATAAAGTTGAAGTAAATACAAACAACATTTATATTTTTCAAAAACCACCTGCAGATTTAAAACCAGTTGCAGGAATTATGACTGTTTCTGAAGGAAATTTAGTTTCTCATGTACAATTATTAGCAAGAAACTTAGGAATACCTAATGCTGCTTTATCAAATGAAAACTTAAAATCTCTAGAAAAGTACACCGATAAAAACGTTTTTTACGCAGTTTCCAATAAAGGAAACGTCATTTTAAAATTAGAAAATGAAATGACTGCTGAAGAGAAAAAATTATTTGATAAGAAGGAGAGAACTAAAAATATGATTGAAGTACCAACTGACAAATTAAAGTTAGATGTTTCTAAAATTATTAACATGAGAGATGTAAAAGCTACAGATTCTGGTATTTTATGCGGCCCAAAAGCTGCTAATTTAGGAGAGTTAAAAAACTTATTTCCAAATAAAGTAGTTGAAGGAATAATTATTCCGTTTGGAATTTTTAAATCTCACATGAACAAAGAAATGCCTAATAAAAATAAAAGTTATTGGGAATTTTTAAATGCAACTTTTACAAAAGCGAAAGAATTAAAAAGCAATAATACTTCAGATGAAGCAGTAGAAAAGTTTCTAATAAATTCTTTATCAGAATTACATGCTGCTATTTTAAACATCAATTTAGACGAAAGTTTTACGGATGATTTAAAAGATAATTTTAAAAATGTATTTGGAGATAAATTAGGAAATGTACCTGTATTCTTAAGAAGCGACACCAATATGGAAGACTTAAAAGAATTTACTGGAGCTGGCTTAAATTTAACGTTATTTAATATTTTAAAAGAAGAAAAAATTATTCAAGGAATTAAACAAGTTTGGGCTTCTGCTTACACAGAAAGAAGTTTTAAGTGGCGTCAGCAATACTTATTAAATCCAGAAAATGTATATCCATCAATATTAATAATACCAAGTGTAGATGTAGATTATTCTGGCGTTATGATTACAAAAGGTATTAATGAAGGTTCTGAAAACGACTTAACAGTTGCATTTAGTAGAGGAGCTGGTGGCGCTGTAGATGGGCAATCTGCAGAAACAAGATTAATAACAGCAGAAAGTAGTTATTTACTTAGTCCTGCCAGACAACCAGATTATATACGTTTACCAACAACAGGAAGTACAAAAAAATATTATACAACATTTAATCAGCCAATATTAAATACAAGTAATGTGAATGACATTAGAGAACTGGCTTCTGAAATTAGAAATAAAATTGGAAATAAATCTACTGAAGAATCACATGCTTATGATGTTGAATTTGGATTTAAAGACAATAAACTTTGGTTGTTTCAGATAAGACCATTTGTAGAAAATAAACAAGCTAAAAGTTCAGATTATTTAAACTCAATAGCGCCAAAAGTAGAAAGTAATACAGAAATTAAGCTAACAGAAAAAATATAAAATGAGAGTAAAAAACATCATATTAATCGTTTTAATAGTAACATCACTTGGTTTTATTAAATACCCTATAGATGGGTATGAAACAACAGGAATTGCAAGATTGTATCAGCTTAGAAAATTTCAGTTAGATAGTGTTAAGTATAATAGAATACCTGCTGGAGCTTATAAAAAATTAGCAGATATTAAATTAAACTTAGTTAATAGAAATAAAGATAGTGTTAAAGATTTACTTGTTGTAGATAAAGATTTTGAAAGAAAACTAAGTAGAATTATTCCTGCAGGAGCTTATTCTATGACAGTTATGGATATGAGTAATCCTGACAAATTAAGATACGCAGAACATAGAGAAAATGTAGGTTACCAACCAGGAAGTGTTGGTAAAATAGCCGTTTTATTAGCTGTTTTTGATCAACTACAAAAACTTTGCCCTAATTCTTGGGAAGACAGAGCTGGATATTTAAAAAATATAAAAGTAACTTCTAGATATTGGGGAACAGGAGATCATCATACAATACCAGTTTACGATATTGAAAAAGATAAATTAACCAAAAGACAGGTAATTGCAAGTGATGAATTTTCTCTTTACGAGTGGTTAGATCATATGGTTTCTGTAAGTAATAATGGCGCAGCAAGCGTTATGTACAGAGAAGCTATGCTAATGGCTGCATTTGGACAAGATTACTTTTTCTTGGATGCAGAAAAAGCAGAAAACTACTTTAAAGAAACTTCTAGAGATTCTCTTACAAACCTAGCTAACTCTGTTGTTAATGAGCCTTTAAGAAAACTAGGTATTAAAGAAGACGAATGGAAATTAGGAGGAATGTTTACAAGACCTGCAGGAAAATATGTAGGTAGAAAAGGAGGAAGCATTGGTACGCCTAAAGGTTTAATGAAGTTTTTAGTTCAATTAGAGCAAGGTAATGTGGTAGATAAAGAATCTAGTTTAGAGATGAAAAGATTGCTTTATTTAACGGATAGAAGAATTAGATATGCAAAATCGCCAAGGTTAGACAGTGCAGCTGTTTATTTTAAATCTGGTAGTTATTACAAATGTGATAGAGAGAAAAACCCTGATTGTAAAAGTTACGCTGGTAATGTTTTTAACTATATGAATTCTGTAATTATAGTAGAACATCCTAATGGTTTAAAATACATTGTTTGTTTAATGTCTAACGTTTTAAATAAGAATTCTGCTGGGGCACACATGTACATGGCTAGTAAAATAGACGATATTATAGATGAAACAAATGTTGCTAAAAAACCAGTTATTAAAGAAGAGGAGTATAAAAGTGATAAAGATGAAAGTGACAATTAATTGTTATTGGAAATAAATAAGTGATATGTTTTTGTTGCCAATTCTTTAACTTCAATATTTTTAAACTTACTTAACGGCAACAAAACACCAATTAAATTCTTGTTATTAGATACTTCCACGTATTTAATAACAAGAATTTTTAGTTTTAAATTACCCATTCTTACAATTCTCTGTAAAAGTTTTCTCTCTCTAATTATGTTTAAATTTATAACAGAAGATTTATAATTTTTATCATCAACCACATAATGCTCTATAATTGGTAAAATCATTGTTTTTATTTTACGCTGCAAAATATTATCTAAAAACTCTAAAGAATTAATTTTAGCATCTTTTATTTCACTTTGTATACCAACATAAGTCATTTTTATGTCTTCTTCATTATAAACAAGACTTAGTAAGTTAAAAATGCATTTTAAATTATTGTCTAGTAAAATTTCTAATTCTGGTATTAAATTTACTCTTGCTTCACAAAGTTCTAAACCCTCTTTATTATCAAGATCTTTGTTAATTAAGTGTTGTAAAGAAGCTATAATTTCTAAAGTATTTTTATAATAACTACTTTCTCTTAAAATTTGGTTTTTAATAACTCTAGGAGCAACAGACAAATTAGTGTTTTTCTTAAGTATTTTTATTAATGAGTTAGAAGCATATAACCTTGTTAAAGCATTTTTATTTCTTAAAAGGCGTATTAAAACTCTTAATGCTTTTTCGTTATTAAAAGATTCTATAATCTTAGGAAGATACTTTTTTGTTGATGGTTTTAAAATTCCTTTTTTATCTAACTTAAATATAAAATCAATAATTTTTGGTCCATAATTTCTGAGTGCTTTAATGGCCCTTTTTCTGTGTTTTTTTACTGACAGTAAATCTAACAAATCTTCAATAAATATCTCATCAGAAGTAATTCCTGCAGAAATTGTTGCGAATTTAACAATGTAAGAATTTTCATCTTTTAAATGTTTGCTTATCAAATGATAATAATCAGTCATTCTAGCATAAGCTATACTCATTAATAAACCTGCTAAAACTTCTTTTCTATCAGATAAATCGCCTTTATTTAAAGCTATTACCTTCTCTTCTAATCTGCTTAAAACATTGTATTTATTACCTAATTTAGCATTATTAAAACTCTGTTTAGATAAAGAAAGTAAAGCTCCGTTAGAAATATATTCATTAGTATGATTTAAATATTTATTAAAAAACGACTCATCTGTAATTGGCGAATGCGCTAAAATATAATCTAAAGAAACATATACTAACAAGTCGTCTTTAACATAAACTAGTTCTTCAATTTTACCTAAAACATCTACCTCTTCAAAAGCATCTAAGTACTCTATTGCTCTTGCTTTTACTTTATTTGAAGGATGCTCTAACAGCTTTACCACAGAGTTATTAAAAGAAGATTGTTTGTAATCTTTTAGTCGATCTAATGCGTTTAAAATAGAAGTTTCATCTCCGTTAATAAATATACTTTTAATGTCTGAAATTGTATTTTCATTCTTTTTACTTTTATTGAATTCTGTAGTTAATGTTTTTTGAATATTTTCTTTAAAAGAAGAAAAGTAAGCTTCTCTTAAACGATAAATAAAGAGAATCCAAACAAAGGTGAATAGTAAAATAATTACGGTAATATAAGAGGTATCTAAGTCTAATCTTTTAATTAAAAAAATTAATAAAAAGCCTGCAAAACCTGTAGCAACACTATCTATAACAACATCTATATAAGATTTTGCTTGGTTTTTAATTTGAATAGGAATTGGCATAATAGACAATTCTACGGCCGCTTTATTAACAGATTGTTTTGCACTACCATCTATACCTTTTATAATAATTAAAACCCAAAGTTCTGGAAACGTTAAAAATAATAAACTTCCAAGTGCAATTGTTAATGGTAAAATTAATAAAGTTGATGAAACACCTAATTTAGTTAATATCTTGTTGGTTAAAAATAGTTGAATAACCAATGCTAAAACATTAAAAGTTGAGAACCAAAAACCAAAAAAAGCGGCTAAATCATCAGAATCTGGCATTGCTTTTTGAGCAAAATCGCTAAACTGAAAATCTACCAACTTTGCAACAACTACTCCAATTCCGGTAATTAAAGCAATATACGTTAGATGTTTAGATTTTAAAATTAGTCTTAAAGAAGAACTTTCTAAATTTTCTTGGTCTGCAATTACTTGTTTTCTCTTAAAGGTATTTAAAAACTTAATTTTTAAATTATATACTTTCTTTAAAATAGGAATACAAAGTAAAATTAATATTGCTGAAAGAAAAATAGCAAATTCATTACCAAATGTTGTAGCAATTATACTTGTTAAATAGCCACCAAAAATTCCTCCAGCAATGGCTCCTGCTCCAATAAAACCAAAATTTCTTTTTGCTTCTCTAGCATTAAAAACCATATTGGCAAACAACCAAAATTGCGATGTTGCAACCACAGCAAAAAGAGAAATAAAAGTATAGTAAAAATACAGAACCCAAGTATTTACTAAAGCATACTTAATAACTAAACCAAGAGCTATAAAAGCTAAGCAAAAAACAATAAGAGATATTACTGTTACTTTAACAAGCGAAAAAACTCTAATTGCTTTATTGTAAAAATAAGATGATAAAACAGCAACACTTGCTACTAATAAATAACCAAATGGTAAATTATCTGCGCCTAATTTGGAAACAAAAAGTGCATTAACTGTAGGTTTTACAATTAACAAAACAGTAATAACTATAAAGATATATAAGAGCATTAAAAAAGAGATGCGTATTTCATCATCTCTTAAGCCAAAAGTTTTTGTTATAATTTTTCTCACAGTTTTACTTCATATAGTAGACTATAAAGAACGTTCTTTTTTTAATACCTTTTCTAGCGGTTTTACTAAATTTCTAATAATTTGTTCACCATAATCATTGTCTATTAAAGCTACAATAATATATTTTCTTTCTGGTCCCCAAACTAATGCAGAATCTGAATGATAGTTTCTCCAAGAACCAGATTTTCTATAAATAGTTGCTTTGGGTGCTATTTTATCTAACGTGTTTACAAACTTATGATGTAATTTAGGATCTTTCATAATTTCTAACATTTCTGCAGAACGTTCTGTGCTAATTAAATTACCTAACGCTAATTGGTAATAAAAACTACAAACCTGTCTTGTTGTTGCTGCATGACTAAGCCCTTTTAATGGGTCTGGGTTTCTCTTACCAGATGCTGCATACCTTTTACCAACCCAAAGACCTCCTCCTACATTCTCATCATATAATTTATTTTTTGGAGCTCTTAGAACATCTTCAATTTTTTTATAACCAAGTCTATCAATCATTCTTGTAGATGCTTGGTTATTCGATTTACTTATCATTAATCGTAAATCTTTTTTAATTTCATCTGTATATTCCATTTCTCCATTTTCTATAGCATCCATGGCTGCTAATAAAATAGCTATTTTAGGTAAACTTGCAGCATACATCATAAAATTATCATTCATACCTGCATACCTAAATTTATTAGGATTACTAAGATCTACAATTCCTAAAGACATTTGTTTACCCGCAACTAAACGTTTCCATTTTTTATTAGAGTTTATTTCTTTTACAAGTATTGCTTTAAGTTCTACGTCTTCTATTCCCGAAATTGGATCAATATCGTCAACATGACTAATAGGTAAAGTATTTTGCCCATAGATAACTATAGAGAATATTAATAAAGTTACTGTTAATAAATGCTTCTTAATTTTCTGTAAATACATAATTATTTATTTTTATTAATAACTATACTTATAATACAATATATATGCCAGCTTACAAGATAATAATGTTAATATTCTCTAAAACTTAACTTCAATTTTTTTAGGTGTTGTAGGGTTAAAACCAAAATTAGAGCTTGGTAATTTAATACCCAATTGATAAACTAAATAACCAATGCTTGCATAATGGTGTGTAGCATGACTTTGCGCTTGCATTAGAATAGCACCAACTGTATAATTAGCCGTTTCTTTTCCCAAACCCATATCATCAATCACTTTTATTTCATTATAAAAATCTTCTTTATTTATTTTTTCTAACTGATTTAGTATTAATTCAAAATACTGAATACCAACTAATGTCTCTTTTTCTGCACATTCATTTCTTTCTCTTACAGATAAATCTATTAAACCATTGTCTAAACCTTTAAAAACACAAGAAAAAACATCTAGTATGTGGCGCATATGACAACCAATACTAGAATTATATGGTGCTACAGATTTATTTGAATATTGTTCATCAGAAATATTTTTTAATAGTTGAATCCCTTTTTGTAAATTTTGCTCAATAGCTTCAATCATAAATTTTATTTCTTTTAATGGTCGTAAAAACTTCTTGTAATTTACGAGTTTTAAGCGAATTTATAAAAAACATAAATCCCTAAAAAACAATTAATTAAATATTAATTTTTCAACAAAAACAACATTACACAAACAACTTAATATTTTTTTGGCACGTTCTTTGAAAATACTAAATCAAATGCGGAAGTCGAAAAGCAATTAGAGTAGACAAAACCCTTAAAACCATATATTATGAAAAAAGGTGTACTTATATTAATAGGAATGTTCATGATGGTTTCTACTGTTGAAGCCAAAAACGGCAATTATTTACCAAACAACATTGGGGTTATGTACTCTTATGATAACTCTGTAAACTTTATAGAAAGAGGTGTAGAATTTTTTATTTTCACTAACGGAGATTTTGATTTTGATGCTAATTTTAATGATGCTTATTACAACTATAACGGAGTAAGAGTAAGAAGAAACAACGTATCAATAGATAGAGATTACAGAGGTAGAGTTAGACGTGTTGGTTCTGTTGGAATTAGTTATGATTATAAAGGAAATGTATCTAGAATTGGTAATACATATATGAGGTATTACAGAAATAGATTAACTAGAGTTGGTAATTTAAATGTTGAATATAATAGATTTGGAGATCCTGTATTTTATGGAAATGTAAAAGACAATTACTATTATGATAATGGTGTTAGAATAAACCTAAACTTAGGAACTATCTGGAGTTATAATGATGCTTTCTTTTTTAAGAATGATTTTAAAAGAAACTACACAAAGTTTAGAGAAGACAATAGATATTATTACTACAAATCTAATAGAAATGCTAAAATTGGTAATAAAAGTAAGATTTTAAAAAGAAGAAAACCAGTTTCTACAAATAGAAATAACAACACATATAAAAAACGTGAACATGTTTCTTACAGAAAATCTAACACAGATAGAAAACTAGATACAAGGTCTAACAGAGTTACAAATACTAGAGGTAATAACAATGTAAATACTAGAAGAAAAATTGAGAGTGTTAAAAAACCTATCGTTAGAAAAGCAAATTCTAGAAATACAGTAATTAAAAAAGATAACACTAGAAAATCTACTGTTAGAAAAACAGATAAAAAGAAAGAAGTAAATACTAATCGTAGAAGAAGTTAAAAACAGGTATTTATACCCATAAATAAAAAAAGTATTTATACTAATTTTGTAATGTAAATAAAATGAATTTATTTATGAACTAACTACTTATTGCAATAGAAAAAGTAAAAGTTAAAAGCCTTATCTTTAATAGAGATAAGGCTTTTTAATTAATAATTACGTTTTAGAAAGTATTGTTAGACAACTAATTTAAACTTTCTAATGAAAACCAGGTTAACACCTTATTTCTACATTTATAAATAGTAATAGGGAAAAGAAAAACCTCTTATAAAAAAAAAGCAGCTAATTAAATTAGCTGCTTTTTTTTTATAAAGATTAATTAAACACTATCTAATCAACTTCTTATACTTAAGTCGCTTAGGCATTAAATCTCCACCTAAACGGCTCTTTTTATTTTCTTCATAATCAGAGAAAGATCCCTCAAAGAAATATACTTCACTATTACCTTCAAAAGCTAAAATATGCGTACATACTCTATCTAAAAACCATCTATCGTGACTAATTATTACTGCACAACCTGCAAAATTATCTAAACCTTCTTCTAATGCTCTTAATGTATTTACATCCAAATCATTTGTTGGCTCATCTAATAACAACACGTTACCTTCTTCCTTTAAAGTCATTGCTAAATGCAAACGATTACGCTCTCCACCAGAAAGTGTATTTACTTTTTTATTTTGCTCACTTCCAGAGAAATTAAAACGACTTAAATAAGCTCTAGAATTTACTTGCTTACCTCCCATCATTACTAAATCTTGTCCGTCAGAAAAGTTTTCCCAAATTGTTTTGTCTGGGTTAATATCTGAATGCGCTTGATCTACATAAGCTATTTTAGCAGTTTCACCTACACTAAAACTTCCTGCATCAGGAGTTTCTTCTCCCATAATCATTTTAAAAATAGTAGTTTTACCAGCTCCATTGGGACCAATAATACCTACAATTCCTGCTTGTGGTAGATTAAACTCTAAATTATCATATAATAGTTTTTCTCCAAAAGCTTTAGAGACACCTGAAGCTTCAATAACATTTGTTCCCAAACGTGGTCCATTAGGAATGTATATTTCTAATTTCTCATCTGTTTGCTTCTGATCTTGACTCATTAATTTGTCATAATTCTTCAAACGCGCTTTTTGCTTTGTTTGACGACCTTTTGCACCTTGACGAACCCAATCTAATTCTCTTTCTAATGTTTTTTGTCGTTTAGAAGCTGTTTTGCTTTCTTGTGCCATACGCTTAGATTTTTGATCTAACCATTCAGCATAATTTCCTTTCCAAGGTATTCCCTCTCCTCTATCTAACTCTAAAATCCAACCAGCAACATTATCTAAGAAATATCTATCATGCGTTACAGCAATTACAGTTCCTTTATATTGTGCTAAATGATGCTCTAACCAGTGTACAGATTCTGCATCTAAGTGGTTGGTAGGCTCATCTAATAATAAAATTTCTGGTTCTTGTAACAACAATCTACATAAGGCAACACGTCTTTTTTCACCACCAGAAAGTACTCCAATTTTCTTATCAGAATCTGGAGTTCTTAAAGCATCCATTGCAATTTCTAATTTGGTATCTAATTCCCACGCATTAGCAGCATCAATTTTATCTTGCAATACTGCTTGCTGTGCCATTAGTTTATCCATCTTATCTGCATCAGAATACACTTCTTCCAAACCAAACATGTCGTTTATTTTATTGTACTCATCTAAAATTGCAACTGTTTCTGCAACTCCTTCTTTTACAATTTCTAAAACTGTTTTTTCTGGATCTAATTGTGGCTCTTGTTCTAAGTATCCAACTTTATACCCTGGAGCAAAAGTTACATCACCTTGAAAATTCTTTTCTACACCTGCAATAATTTTTAATAAAGTTGATTTACCTGATCCGTTTAAACCAAGAATACCAATTTTTGCTCCGTAGAAAAAACTTAAATAAATATCTTTTAAAACTTGTTTACCTGTAGATTGATAAGTTTTAGACAACTTATTCATCGAAAAGATTACTTTCTTATCGTCGCTCATTTTTTATATATTTTTTGAAATTTATTATTGAAAATTGTAGTTAATAACTACAGAAGATTGTAATCTACTATTTAAACTCTACCTTTTAATGCATTAAAAACCCATGCAATTGCAAAAAATCCAACACCAACTGCTGCAAAGCCCCATCCAGCTACATCATCATATCTAAAAGCACCTAAAGCAATTAAGCCCAAGCCTACCATAATCATAATAAACGTTGCCCAAGCAAGCACTGTATTCTTGTTCATTCCCATATTTAATAATTAGTTAGTTTAGTGGGCAAATATCGTTAAAATATTTTGTTTCTTAAACCAGTAGAAAAGTATATTTTTTTATAGGTGAGAAAACACCTCAAATAGTTTAAAGTTAATACCTACTTCCTCTACCACCTTCACCTCTCATACTCCTTCTACCCATACCTTGAGAAGAACCATTAGAGTTTTTTGGTGCTTTGGGTAAAAGATTTCTTTTTTCAGATCTTTGATACTTTAACCATTTCTTTAATTGTTTTTTAGATAAAAAACTTTTTAAATCTTCATTTAAAGTCTTTTCATAAAGACTAATACTATCTCTTACAGGTAAAATAGTTGCTTCTATATCTTTTCTTACTTTTTCTGCTAAATCTCTATTAGAGTATAATTGCTTACCTAAAGTATTAATAGTAAGCTCCAACTCTTGCAGTTTTGGCATATTTAGAAAAGAAATTTTCTTAACCTTATCATTATAACTTCTTAGTAATTTTATAGTTTTTGCAGCTGTTACCTCATCTTTTACTTTAATTTCCTTCGGAACTTCAGAAAAATTATAATAAAAAATATTTGCTGCATTTTTAGCATTATACTTTGGAAACTCAGGAGCTTCTTGAGCAAACGAGAAATAACTTATAAATAATACTAATACAATTAATGATTTTTTCATTTTTTTTATTTTGAGAAACAAAAGTATAAAAAGAATTACAATTTTGCAGCTAATCTACTTCCTTGATTTATGGCTCTTTTAGCATCTAATTCTGAAGCAAAATCTGCACCACCAATAACGTGTACACTTTTATTTGCTTCTAGTAAAGGTTCATACAATTCTTTAAACGGTGTTTGGCCAGCACAAATAATAATGTTATCTACCTTTAAAACTTGTTCTTTTTCGTCTTTTAAATAATGTAAGCCTTCATCATCTATTTTAGTATACTTTACTTCATTAATAAATTGAACTTTCTTCTTTTTTAAACTAGATCTATGAATCCAACCTGTTGTTTTACCTAAATTTCCACCAAATTTACCTGCACTTCTTTTAAACATAAAAATTTCTCTAGGAGAAGGATGAACCTCTGCCTTTAAACCTTCAATTCCAGAACGTGCTTCTAAAGTTTTATCTATTCCCCATTCTTTTAACCAAGCATCTATATTTTGTGATGTAGATTCTCCTTCATGTGTTAAATATTCAGAAACGTCAAAACCAATACCTCCTGCGCCAATTACTGCAACTCTTTTTCCTACTGGTTTCTTTAATTTTAAAACATCAATATAACTTAATACTTTTTCGTTGTCTATTCCTTCAATTCTAAGTGCTCTTGGTTTAATTCCTGTTGCAATTACTATCTCCTCAAAATCAGATTTTAATAAATCTTCAGTAGAAACCTTTGTATTTAATTTTAAGTTTACATTCTGCAATTCTATTTGCTTATTAAAATAACGCAAAGTTTCATAAAATTCTTCTTTACCTGGTATTTGTTTAGCAATGTTAAACTGACCACCAATTTCGTTATTTGCATCGAATAAAGTAACAATATGACCTCTTTGTGCTGCAATTGTAGCCGCAGCTAAACCTGCAGGACCTGCACCAATTACTGCAACTTTTTTCTTATTGTCTGTTTTAGTATATACTAATTCTGTTTCATGGCAAGCTCTAGGGTTTACCAAACAACTGGCTACTTTTTGCTCAAAAACATGATCTAAACAAGCCTGATTACAACCAATACATGTATTAATTTCATCTGCTTTTTCTGCTGCTGCTTTATTTACCCATTCAGGATCTGCTAAAAATGGTCTTGCCATAGAAATCATATCTGCATCTCCATTAGCTAAAACTTTTTCTGCAGTTTCTGGCATATTTATTCTGTTAGAAGTTATTAAAGGAATTTTAATTTCTTCTTTCATTTTCTTTGTTACCCAAGTAAAAGCTGCTCTGGGTACAGAAGTAGCAATTGTAGGTATTCTTGCTTCATGCCAACCAATACCTGTGTTTATAATGGTTGCCCCAGCTTTTTCTATTTCTTTTCCTAATAAAACAACTTCTTCCCAAGAACTTCCATTTTCTACTAAATCTAACATAGATAATCTGTAGATAATTATAAATTCTTTTCCAACTGCTGCTCTAGTTTGTTTAACCAATTCTATTGGTAAACGCATTCTATTTTCATAATCTCCACCCCAAGAATCTGTTCTTTGGTTTGTTCTTTTTGCTATAAATTGATTTATTAAATAACCTTCAGAACCCATAATTTCTACACCATCATAACCTGCTACTTTAGATAACTTTGCAGAATTAACAAAATCTCTAATAGTTCTATTAATTCCAGATTGAGTTAATTTAAATGGCTTAAATGGTGTTATTGGAGATTTTATTTTAGATGGTGCAACATTAAAAGGATGATAACCATAACGACCAGCATGTAAAATTTGCATACAAATCTTACCTCCTTCTTTGTGCACAGCTTCTGTAATTTTCTGATGATGTTTGGCGTGTTTCTTTGTAGACATTCTTGAAGAAAAAGGACCTGTCCAACCTTGTATGTTTGGCGAAATTCCTCCGGTAACAATTAACCCTACTCCTCCTCTTGCTCTTTCTGCATAATAAGCTGCAATTCTTTCTAGTCCATTTTTCTCTTCCTCTAAACCGGTATGCATAGAACCCATTAAAATTCTATTTTTTAATGTTGTAAACCCTAAATCTAATGGTTCAAAAATGTGCTTATATTTCATAATCTTGGAATTAAATTTATTATGCATGCATAATACTTTGCAAGATAAGTTTATTTTTTTAATTTCTATTTATTCAATCTATTTAGAAACTCACCTTCTTTAGAAAACTTTAACAAACTCCATATCATATCAGCTAATATCTCTACGAAATGCAATAATTAGAAATATACAATTTTTAGAACTTTGTGTAACATAAAAAAAAACAATCATGAACATAAAAGATAAAGTATTTATAATTACAGGTGCTTCTAGCGGAATTGGAAAAGCAACTGCTAAAAAATTAGCTAAAGAAGGTGCTAAAGTTGTTTTAACAGCAAGAAGCGAAAACAAATTAAAAGATTTACAGACAGAAATTAAAGAAAATGGTGGTAATGCCATTGTAATAACTTCTGATGTTACAAATAGCGAAGATTTTAAAAATGTCATAGAAAAAACTAAGAAAGAGTTTGGTACTGTTAACGGATTAATTAATAATGCTGGTTTAATGCCACTCTCTTACGCAGAAAAACTAAAAACAGATGAATGGAACACAATGGTAGATGTGAACATTAAAGGTGTTTTAAATGGAGTTGCTGCTGTTTTACCAACTTTAATTGAAAATAAAGGAGGTCATATTATTAATATTTCCTCTACAGCTGCCTATAATTATTTTCCCGGAGGAGCAATTTATTGTGCAACAAAATCTGCTGTAAAAATGTTATCTGAAGGATTACGTAAAGAATTAGCTCCAAAACACGGAATAAACGTTACTTCAATTGAACCAGGAGCTGTAGATACTTCTTTATTTGAAACAATTACAGATGAAGATATTAAAGAAGAATTAAAAGGTATGAAAGAGATGACAACTTTAGAAGCTGAAGATATTGCTAATGCAATTTTCTATGCAGTTTCTCAACCAAAAAGAACAAACATTAACAATATTCACATATTACCAAGTGAACAACAATAAGAAAATTATGAGCAAACAAAATAATATTACAACAATAAACCCTACAACGGGTAAAGAAATAGAAGAATATAATTATATATCTAATGCAGAAATGAACGCTGCAATAGAAAATTGTAACGAAGCATTTTTAGAATGGAAACACGAAAGTTTAGAAAATCGTGGAAAAATTATTAGAGCAATTGGTAAAAAACTTCAAGAATACAAAGAAGAATTGGCTACATTAATGACCAAAGAAATGGGTAAATTATATAGCCAAAGTTTACAAGAAGTAGATTTATGTTCTGGAGTGTGTAATTATACTGCAACTAATGCTTCAAAAGAATTAAAAGATGAAAAAAGAACACTTAGTAATGGTGGTAAAGGTATTGTAACTTATTCTCCAATAGGAATTATTTACGGAATTCAGCCTTGGAATTATCCTTCTTACCAAGTAATAAGATATGCCATTGTAAACTTGATGGCTGGTAATGCTGTTTTACTGAAACACGCATCTAATGTTACAGGAACAGGAATTCTTTTAGAGAAAATTTTTACAGAAGCTGGTTTACCAAAGCATTTATTTAAAACGCTATTAATTAAACATGAACAATCTGATGAAATTATTAAAAACAAACTTGTTAGAGGTGTAACTTTAACTGGTAGTTCAGATGCTGGTAGAAATATTGGACAAAAAGCAACCGCAGAATTAAAAAAAGTAGTTCTAGAATTAGGTAGTAATGATGCTTATATTGTTTTAGAAGATGCAGATATAGAACTTGCTGTAGAAAAATCTGTAAAAGGACGAATTTATAATAATGGAGAAACGTGTATTGCTGCAAAAAGATTTGTTGTTGTAGATGCTGTTTTCGATAAATTTAAAGAGGCTTTTGTAAAAGCAATGAAAGATGTAAAAATTGGTAATCCTATGAAAGATTCTACTGATATGGGACCAATTGCAAGAGAAGATTTAAGAGATACTTTACACAAACAAGTTGAAGAAAGTGTAGAAAATGGTGCAGAAATTTTATGTGGTGGTAAAATGCCAGATGGAGATGGTTTCTTTTACCCTGTTACCGTTTTAGGAAATGTAAAACCAGGACAACCTGCTTATGATGATGAACTTTTTGGACCAGTTGCTTCTTTAATTAAAGCTAAAGACCAGAATGATGCAATGAGAATTGCAAACGATAGTAAATTTGGTCTAGGTGGTGGAATTTTTTCTAAAGATGAAGAAAAAGCAACAAAACTAGCCCAAAAATATTTTGATACTGGAATGGTTTTCATTAATACCTTTGGAATTGCAAATCCAGAAATGCCTTTTGGTGGTGTTAAAGATTCTGGTTTTGGAAGAGAGCATGGAGGTTTTGGAATTAAAGAATTTGTAAATATAAAATCTGTTATTTTTAGTTAATTCTAAAATTAATCAATAAAAAAACTGTTTAGTATTTTACTAAACAGTTTTTTTATTATTTTAGTTTATCAATTATTAAACAGGTACGTCTATAATTAATAATTTACTTTCTTTATTGGCTTTTACAAGAACTTTTTCTACCTCTGTAATACCAATTGCATCTCTATTCGTTAAGGTTTCTTCTGCAATAGAAATTTCTCCTTCTAGTAAAAAAAAGTATGCGCCATTTTTAAGTTCATATTCAATTTCAAAATTCTCATCTAAATCTATTAGAGAAATATAACCTTGCTGATGTATTGGTAAAGAACCTTCAACTTGTTTATTTCTTGGAGAAACCACAGTTTGAAACTTATTTTTTCTCTCTAAAAAATTAAAAGATTTTTGATTGTAGTATGGAGTTACATTTTCTTCTTCTGGGATAATCCATAATTGTAAAAAATTAACTTCATCTGTATTACTATCATTAAATTCTGAATGTGTTATACCTGTTCCAGCACTCATAACTTGTATTTCACCAATTTCTATAGAACGTTTATTATTCATGCTATCTTTATGAGATAAAGCACCAGAAATTGGAATAGAAATAATTTCCATATTTTTATGAGGGTGTGTACCAAAACCCATTTTTGGCTGCACAACATCGTCATTTAAAACGCGTAACATTCCAAAATTCATTCTTTCTGAATTCTGATAATTTGCAAAACTAAAAGTATGATAAGATTTTAACCAACCGTGATTTGCGAAACCTCTACTTGCCGATTTATGAATTACTTTTTTCATTTTCTACACTTATAAATAAATTAGAATAATTATTCTTACGTTGTTTTTACTTAGAAATTAAATTAATATTATTTCTTATAAATTTCTAATATAAATGCCCCATTTTTCCTTGTTGATAATCACGCATAGCTTCTAAAATTTCTGTTTGCGTATTCATAACATAAGGTCCATATTGTGTTACATTTTCTTTAATTGGCTCTCCAGATAAAACTAAAAGTGTACTCTTTTTTGTTGCTTTAAACTGAATTATTTCTCCATCTAAATTAAATGTTACCATTTGATTTTCTCCTTTCTTCAATACAATTGAATTATTAACTGAAATTTCTCCGTCTAAAAGATAAATTAAAGATTGATGATTTTTAGGCAATTCAATTTCCATTTCTCCATTTTCTTCAGAATTTACAGTAAAAACATTTACAGAAGTTTGTGTTTTTATATTTCCTAAAATATCTTTTTGATTACCAGCAACAATGTTTAATTGTACTTTTTTATCTTCTGAAATAATAAAAGGAATTTGTTCTTTTTCTAAGTGCTGATAATGTGGGGTTATCATTTTATACTTAGCAGGTAGGTTTAACCACAACTGAATTCCTTCTAACTCACCACCTTTTTTAACAAAATCTTTCGTTGGTGCTTCTGCATGAATAATTCCTCGTCCTGCTGTAGTCCATTGAACTCCACCAGCTTTTACAACCATTTCATTTCCTAGAGAATCTCTATGCAATTGTTCTCCTTTAAAAAGTAATGTAATTGGCTCAAAACCTCTGTGAGGATGTGGTCCTAAATCAAACGGATTGTTAAATTCTGAAATAGCATATGGTCCATAATGATGTAATAACAAAAACGGATCAACATTTTCAATTCCTTCTGTTGGCAATGGCTGACGCAGTTTTATAGGCCCCATATTTACCAACGGGCTTACTGCTTTATATTGTATAGATTTTAGTTGTTTCATTTTTCTAATTAATTTTCCAAGGAAAATATTAAAACAATTTTTTTTATCTTATTTTATCTAATAAATCACTTAAAACAATAGCATCTTCATCAGTTAAATTTTCTAAAAAAGATAGATTTTTATTTTCATCAATATTAGATAACAACTCTAAACCTATTTTTTTTATTTTAACATAAACCACTCTCCTATCATGTTCGCAACGCTCTCTTTCAATAAAGTTTTTATCACACAATTTATCCATTAAACGTGTTGCATTTGGCGCTCTTTCTATCATTCTATCTTTAACAATTTGCACCTTAACCCTTTCTTTAGCACCTCTTAAAATTCTTAAAATATTATACTGTTGTGGTGAAATTCCAAACGGTTTAAAAAACTCATTTTCTTTACTACTTAACCAATTAGCAGTATATTTTATATTAATTAGCGCTTTTACCTTATCGCTAACAAATTTAGATTGTATGTCTTTAGAAATATTTCCCATTTTTCAGTATTCAGTGTTAAAAACTAAAAATTATGCTCTTAAATTTAAATCTTGCATTATTTTATTAAACTCTTCTGTTGTAGGTGTTAAATACACTTTATCATCTACAAACAAAGTTGGATATTTTACAGTACCACCGTACAATTCTTTACTATGTTCTCTTGCTTCTGCATCTTTAGCAACATCTTTGTAAACATAAGATTCATCTGTAGAATTTAGAAAATTCTTAAATGCAACAGTGTAAGCGTGACCTTGTCTTCCGTATAAAATTATTTTCATTTTTATTGATTTACAGATTTTTCAAATTTATTTACTTCTTGTTTTAAAGCCGTTAAAAGTTCTTCATTAACAACTTTTCCTTCTTTAAAATTATCGTAGAAACTAGGAAAAGAAAAAGAGATTAATTCTTTTGCTCCCATTCTAGAGAATCTTTCTGAACCAGCTTCTAAAACAGATTGACCTCCTCTTGCTCCTGGTGAAGTTGCCATAAGTAATAATGGTTTATCTCTAAAAATTTTAGCTTCTACTCTAGAACTCCAATCAAAAATATTTTTAAAAGCTGTGGCATAAGAACCATTATGTTCTGCTAAAGACAGCATAAAACCGTCGTAATTATCTAATAATGATGAAAACTTTGTAGCATCTTCTGGGAAACCATTTTTCTCTTCGTCTTCACTATAAATTGGTAATTTAAAATCTCTTAAATCAATAACATCAAAAGCAGTATTTTCTAAATTTTCTGCAGCAAATGTTGCTAATTTTTTGTTTATTGATGTTGAGCTTGTGCTACCTGCAAATGCTAATATTTTTTTCATAATAATTTTCTTTAAATAATTTTAGATTCTATTATTGTTTCTCCTTTAACCATTTTAGCTACAGGACATTTACCTGCAAATATTAACAGCTTTTTTCTTTGTTCTTCTGTTACTTCTTTTTCAAAAGAAATTTCTTCTGTTAAATAAGTACCATTTTCATCTTTAAGTTGAGAAACATTTACTGTTATTTCTCCAACATCCCAATTTTTTCTTTCTGCGTATGTTCTTAAAGTCATAGAGACGCAACCACCAATTGCAGTTAACAAATATTCTACCGGTGTTGCTCCACTATCACCTCCACCAGAAGTAACAGATTGATCCATCATTAGAAAATGATTTCTTGTTTTTGCTTCTGTTAAATAGTTTTTGTTTGTTAAAACTACCTTAGAATTTGCCATTAGAAATCTTTTTATGGGTTATATAAGAAGTTGTTAGAAAAATCATTGCTAAAATTGCTGCCATTTGTTCTCCATCGCTATTCATTACATGTGCAAAAAAAGCGAATATAAAAGCGAAGAAAAAACCTGCATAAGCCCATTCTTTAATAGCTTTATTACTTACAAACCACAAAGCAACTAAGCCCAATAATTTTGCAACTGCATATGGATAAATAATATATGTTGGGTAACCAAAATTAGTAAACATTACTGCTACTTCTTCATGATTAAAAAAGTACATTCCAGCAGAAAATAACATTAATAAAGTTAACAAACCTGTAGAAATATAATAAATAATTTTTGCTGTTTTCATCTTGAATATTTTAAATTCTAGACAAAGATAATAAATAAAAAATTACTTACCAAGGAAAATAAATCCAAGGAAATTATAAAATTGATTTTTTAATGTTTTTCCAAACTCGAATAAGAACAAAACTAGAAATTATAGTTAAGGAGGTTAGAATTATTGCTTTAGCATATTCACCATAAATCCAATATCCAGTGGCAAATAGACAGCTGTAAATTAAAATACAACTAACCAACATTGCTAAAACACCAGAAGGCACACTCCATTTATTATTATCTTTTACAATATTAACACCTGCATCATTTGCTCTTGCAATAACTTTAGCCCAACCAGAACCTCCTGGTTGAATATTTTCATAAAACAACCTAAGTGTTTCATCCTTTTCTGGTTTTGTTAAAAAAGTAACAAGCAACCAAACAAATGTAGTTACTAAAACGACAAAAGGAAATTGAAACCAACTTGGAAAAACACCTAAATTACTATCAAATAAAATTACTTTTAATGATGTAAAGTTTAATAAAATAGAAATTATACCAGATGAAAACATTGCAGAAATTTCACTCCACGCATTTATTCGCCACCAAAACCAACGTAAAATAAAAATAAGACCTGTACCTGCTCCAAACATTATAATTATATCAAAAACCTGCTTTACATTCGTTAATATTAAAGCTAAAACACCACTAACAACCATCATTAAAATAGTACTTAGTCTCCCTACATTAACTAACTCCTTTTCACTTGCATTCTTTTTAGCAAAACGTTTATAAAAGTCATTAACTACATATGAAGAACCCCAGTTTAAGTGAGTAGAAATAGTACTCATATAAGCAGCGATTAAAGATGCTAAAACAATACCCAAAATACCATTTGGAAGAAAATTTAACATTGCAGGATACGCCAAATCATGGCCTAATTTATTTGCAGGAATATTTGGAAAAGCACTTTGTAAACTTGCAATGTCTGGAAAAATAACCAATGATGCTAAAGCCACTAAAATCCAAGGCCAAGGCCTTAATGCATAATGTACAAAATTGAAGAAAAAAGTAGCACCAATTGCATGATCTTCATCTTTAGCTGCCAACATTCGTTGCGCTATATAACCACCTCCACCAGGTTCTGCACCAGGATACCAAGAACTCCACCATTGTAAAGCTAAAGGAATAATTAGAATAGTAATTACTGTTTCAGTATCGTTAAAATCTGGTAAAATACTAGTTTTAGAAGCTACTAATTCATTACTAAATAGTTTTTCTAAACCACCAACTTCTGGTAAATTAACTGAATAGTACGCTGCTGCTAAAGCACCAAACATTGCTATTATAAAAAGTAAAAAATCTGTATAAACAACACCTCTAAAGCCTCCAAAAGCAGAAAAAATAACAGTAATAGAACCTGCATATACTACTACTTCCCAAGGTTGAATACCTAGCATTATTCCTCCTATTTTAATAGCAGCTAATGTTACAACTGACATTACTAAAATATTAAAAATAACACCTAAGTAAATGGACCTAAAGCCTCTTAAAAATCTTGCTGCCTTTCCACTGTATCTTAGCTCATAAAATTCTAAATCTGTTGTTACACCAGATTTTCGCCAAAGTTTTGCATACACAAAAACGGTTAACAAACCGGTTATTAAAAATGTCCACCAAACCCAATTTCCAGAAACACCATCTCCTCTAACAATATCTGTTACTAAAAGTGGTGTATCTGCTGCAAAAGTTGTAGCAACCATAGAGAAACCCAATAACCACCATGGCATTGTTCTTCCTGAAAGAAAAAATTCTGAAGAACTTTTACCCGATTTTTTTGAAACAATAAAGCCTATTAATAAAACTATTGCAAAGAATAAAATTATTATAATATAATCTAATGTAGAAAGTGATATCATTTTTAAATAAATAAGGAAAAATTTAACCAAAAATAGCCAATTAAATATAAACTGATATCAAAAGGAACTTAAGAAAAATATTAATTTAAAGTAATTACTAATTCATTTTAATAGAATCTATTTGCTTTTGTAGTTGCTGAATTTGTTTTATGTTTTTTTCTTGCTTAGAAATTAACTTTATAGAATCTAAAATAGATTTATTTTTTTCTAAAATGGTTTGTTCTTTTTCAAAGTAAATATTACCATTTTCACTTGCTCTCCAAGCTTCATTTAATTGTTTATAAACCTCTTCATTCCAAGTACTAGGTTTCTTTGCATCTATCCAAACAACATCTCTATATTCGCTATCTATTAATGCTAAATCTGGCGTTGCAGAACCATCAAATTGAGAATTTTCTTTTTTAATAGCTGAAATAGTACTTAAGAAAAACATTCTTTTTTTACCTGCAATATTTTTTATGTAAGGTCTAAATTCTACAGGTTTATTTGCAGACCAATCGTATTCTTTTCTAGATTCTATAACTTTTAATGGCATTGCAGAAACACCAGCATAACCTTGTTTTTTTGATGCATGGTCATAGTAATATAATTGATCTGTACCATCTGCAGGAATAAAAACACTAAAGGTTAAACTTGTTCTTTCATCGCCAACTGGCTCTAAACCAAACCAATGATATAAACCGTTAAAAGCACCTGTTTTTGTATCTGAAAAATCGAAATCTGTTACAAAAGGTTGTTGATTTTGGTCATCTTCTAAATCTGGAATTTTAACAGCTGTTTTCATATTCCAAGGTAAAGGATCTGAAAAACCTGCTAAAAACTTTAAACTTTCTGCTTGCAAACGAGATACTTTTTCAGATAAGGTATTTTGCTTTGTTAAGTATTCATGATTCTTCATTTCTTCTGGAGAAATATAAATTCCTTTACCAATTGTAATTCTCTCTAAATAGTCATTAAAATCATGCTCGCCATTTTCAATAACCATTACACCTCCAAAAGTTGGATAAGGAAAAAAGAAACCTTTCCACTTAATCAAACTAACAACTTCAACCCAAGCACCTTTATCATTTTTCATGTAATACGTGTCACTTGGTTCGTAATTAAACAACATCCAAGGGTTTAAACGCTGCACAACTGCATTATAAGTGTTTCTACTAAATTTTAAAGATTCTCCTATAGAAAATGTAACCGGAATTCTATTTTCTGATGAAAAACGTGGAAATGGAGTGGTACTAGATACAGAGAAAACCTCTTCTGTATTGTCTTTAATTCCTTGCCAAACATATTTCTCTGTTGGCTGTATTGCCATTGTCCATTGGTTTGTACCATCTACCCTTACCAAATGTGGCAAAGAAACGTCTTTAGTTTCTCCAACAGATTCATTTGCCATCGAAAATATATTTCTTAATGGCTGAATTCTCTCATTTTGAGTAAGTGGTAATTCTACAATTTCTATTCTATTTAGACTATTAAATACATTGTAGGTTTTCATGTAATCGTAGAATTTCATATTCCATCCTACATAATAAATTACACTAAAAAAAAGAGTTATAAGTACCAAAATACGGACTCTTTTACCTGTACTTGCAGATTTTCTAAAACTTCTTAGGCTAAAAAATAAGATAGTAAATACTAATAAAATAATGAAAATAAACTTTCTTACAAATAACAGTACTGGCTGGTAATCGTCTCTTAAAAAGAATAATAAAGCTAAAATTATAATACTTAATAAAACAACTGTTTTCTTTTGTTTTGGTCCTTTACTCCAATAATTTTTAATCATTTCTTTTATTTTTTTGGGACTATTAATCGATAAAACTTTATAATAAACCTTTATCTTTTAAACGTTCTCTTGCACTTTTCTCTTCAACTTTAGTCTCTTCTATTTCTTTTTGTGCTTTTTCTATTGCAATAGGTTCTTCGTTTTTTATGTCTTCAATAAAGTCTTTTCCTTTTTCTAAAACATCGTTAAACTTATCTCCTAAAGAACCTGTTTGTTCTTCAATTATTTCTGAAGATTTAAAAATAAAACCTGCTAAATAGGTTCCTAACAAGGTACCAAATATCATAGAAGCAAAAAGTGAAATTGTAGCAACATCAATTGGAATTAAAAAGCGTGTTATTAAAATTACAACTAAAAAAAGTGCAACAATAAAGACCAATCTTAAAATAAAGTTTTGCATATATACAAAACCCTTTTT
Organism: uncultured Polaribacter sp.; assembly: GCA_963975825.1. Classification (GTDB taxonomy): domain Bacteria; phylum Bacteroidota; class Bacteroidia; order Flavobacteriales; family Flavobacteriaceae; genus Polaribacter. The sequence goes on along the minus strand of CAXBIR010000001.1, from coordinate 24,070 downwards.
ATCTGTTGGTTTCATTTGTAATTCTTTCGAATTCATTAATTTATTAAAAAAACGATACAGTTTATTTCCTTGAGATTCTCTCCAATAAAGAACTACACCAAATAATACAGATGCAATAAATATAATAAGTTCTAGTGTCATGTTTTCTTTTGTTTTATGTACTTATACTATTAGTCTTTATATTTTAAAAATTGTTACAAATTGTTTCAATTACCCAATCTTGCGTAGAGTTTTCTAGAGTTTTAAAAACTTTATAGAACTGCTCTTTATCATACCAATATAAAAACAAAATATCTTTAGGCGCAATATTTACCAACAAATACCATATTAAATCTTGGTGATTTGGTTTTAAAGATGAATGTGGCTTGTGTAAAGCAACAAACAAATCTTTGTCTAACATGTCTTTTGCTTTAATGGATTTAGAAATCTGTTTTTTATCTAAAAACAATTCTAAACCCATCACTTTTTTACGCGCTGTTATATCTATTTTATTTAAATAACTTTTAAACAATATAGAGTCTTGTAAAATGTTTTTTATTGGGTGAGATGTTTCTTTTAAATACGTTGAAAATATAAATTTCTTAATTCTATCGTATCTCTTTTTAGTAACTTCTTCCTCTAAATCTGCTTCAATAACATTATAACTAATTAATTTTTCTATTAATTGTTCATGTGAAATATGATACATTAAAACATCATAAACCGTGTCTTTTATTGCTTCGTTATACGTTTCTAAATTCTCGAATACCAAAATAGGCTTCACAAAATCTCTTAACACAAATACACCACCAAAAGCTTTGGTATAAAAAGAATCTGTAATAAAACCAATTTCTTCTAAACTTAAATTTCGCTCTCTTAAATCTCCATATTTTTTAGCAGAAGCCAAAATTTGCTGATGCAAACTTTCATCTATAAAATTATTATCTGAATTAAAACTAGCTATTAAAGTTAATTGTGCTGCTTTTGCTTTTTTTAAATCGTTTGTTAAATGAAATTTAATAACAATATCTTTATATTTTAAAACATCTAAAGGTTCATAAAAAACATCTATTTTCTGATCAAAATCTAAACAAACAGCTGCATCTCTTGTAATATCATTAATAAAATCGCCATGTTTTTTAAACACAGCTTTCATTAATTCTTTATCAAAAGAATGAAACGGATTGTAAACAGGCAAACCTTTTTGTAGCGGTGTAATTATAATAGCATGCGTATTTGCTTCTCCGTTATTTAAATAAAATTTTTCATTTTTTTCTTCTGCAATTTCAGGACTCCAACCAACTCCATCAATAGAAAAAGAACTTAATTTGGTTTTTGTAAACCCAAGTTTTACTAAACATTCATTATAACGTTCTACTAATTTTCCGTTTACAGGAATTAGTTCGCTTCTATATAAATTTGCTTGTTTTAGTTTTTGCATTTTAATCTAACAATTTATGAATTTGAGCATATTGTAACAATACAATAGTTCTTGTGTCTACAATTTCTCCTTCATTTAACATTCTTATAGCTTCTGTAAAAGGAAGTTCTAAAACTTCAATATCTTCATTTTCACTTGCCAAACCTCCACCATCATTCACTTTCATATCTTCTGTATATTCGCCAACAAAAAAGTGCATTTTTTCTGTTAAAACTCCTGGTGAAGAATAGCCTTCATAAACTTTTTTTACAGATTTTAAACGAATACCAACTTCTTCTTCTGTTTCTCTAATAATACATTGTTCAGGATTATCTTCATCTAATAAACCTGCAGGAATTTCTATTAAAAAACCATCTTTATTATCATGTAAATAAGTTGGTAATCTAAATTGTTTGATAAGAATTACTGTCTTTTTTGTAATATTATATAACAGAATTCCTGCTCCATGACCACGTTCATATACTTCTCGCATTGGATTTACCCAACTTCCATCAGATTTCTGATAATCGAAATTGAACTTAGAAAGTGTGTAATAATTATCTGATAATAATGTCTTTTTAAGATTCTTAATTCTACTCATTATTAAAAGATTTTCTAGCTTCTAAATCTATGTTTAGTTGGTTTACTCTAGCATCTACTTTTCTCTTAAAATCTGTATCTGCTATTGTTGCAACATTGTCTAAATATCTAACAACTTCTTGTCTTCTAATTTCAGAAAAATCTAATCCTTTCATATTAGACTTCATTAATTCTTGTAACATATTAAATTTAGTTTCATAATTCTGTTTAAAATACGTTTCCGGATTTTCAAACCAATCTTGTTCTAAATCAAAATCTGTTAATCGTAATGATATTGCAGATTGAATATTACGCACGTCTCTTGAAGAGAAAAAAGGAAATATTTGCTGAATTTCTTTATACAAACTTGCAAAAAATAAGTGATGATTTGTTTTATGTAATTTTTCTGCTTTATCATAGGCTTGTAAAACTCTTTCTTCTGAAGGTTTTCCTGCAGCGTCTAAAATTTCTCCCATACTTTTTGCTAAACCTTGGTCTTTTAAAAATTGATAATTTTCTGGGTTTTGCATGTTCACAAAATCTGGAATTGTTTTATCAAATTTTTTCCACCAAATATAATCTTGATCTAAAAAGTCGTTTTCTGTTCTTGCTCCATCAATTTTAAACCTACCTTGTACTCTAGAAATTACTGCTTTATCTAGCATTTCTGGTAAATTGGTAAATAAACCTATAGAAGAATTACCATAATTTACAGCATAAGCGCCTTCTGTATAGCGCAAGAAAACACCTATTACTTCTTTTACACCAGCAGAAACACCTTGCGCAGTTCTTTCTTGTAAATTATTTTCGGCGTCATCAATTGGTGCAAAAATTAATTTTGTTGGATCTTGCATTGGCTTCATCCATTCTACCATTTTTTCTGCAGAACCACCTTGAAAAGTACTAATTAAAGTATCTGGCATTGGATGAAATAAAAATGGAATTTCTAAATTATCTGAATGCTCTTTTAGCCTTGTTGCAATGGCAGCTATTAACATAGATTTTCCTGTTCCTGGAATTCCATAACCCATAAAAACAGGCATAAAACCACCCAATTCTTGAAACGGATTTTTCTTCGCGTCAAAATCGTAACTCAACATTCTTTCTGTTAATCTACGTGCAAAATGTTTAGCGTCTTTGTTACCTACAATTTGTTCGAACTTAATTTTATTAAACTCAACACTTTTAGCGGTTCCAGAGAAAACATTTTCCCAGCCAGAAACTGCAAAATCAGATTTTTCTAATTTATAAGTTCTGTCTACAATTGTTTCTATATATTCTAAACTACTTTTTCTAAGTTGAATTTCATCAATTAAAGCTTCATAAAAAACAACCGTAAAATCGATAACATCTTTATCTGTTTTTACAATCTCTGGATGTCCTAAATATTTATCAAAATAGAATAAAGAACAAGCTATTCCTTTTAATGGTGACATAAATGACACCTCTGGAATACCTGCAAACTTTTGCTTCATTACAGATAAATCATCTGAAGCATGTGGTTTTAAGTCGTGTAAAATTTTATATGAAGTTGCAAATAATTGAAAAGCTGTTGCTGTTTGCATTTTACTTTCAAATTCTCTTTTTCCGTTAGAATCTAAAGCAGATTTGCGTTCGTTTAAAGAAGATAATCCTGAAGAGTCATAATAACTATCTTTAATCCAGATTCCTAAAGTAATTCCTTCTTGAACAGCATATAAAGTCTGATTTAAATATACAGGAATTGCAATTGAGTCTGGTAATAATCTCTTTTTTAAACCTAAAATAGTTTTAGATACTGATGTAATTTCAACATTACTTCCACTATTTGCTCTAGACAAATACAATAAAATTGAACTGTCTTTTGCGTCTTTGTCTTTATTTTTTGCTCTATTACTTTGTTCCCATTGTACACTTTTTAAATAACCAGAAGCTTCGTCTCGAAGCATATCTAATTCGTTTTGTTTAATTGGAAAAGTTGAGTTGTGTTGCATTCTTTTTTGCTTTTAGCAGTTGGTTTTTAGCAGTTAGCATGCTGCACATAATTCTCAACTGTAGTTTTTATTTTCTTTTTCTATTATTTAATTTTTAAAGAACTTACTTCAATTGGATTTTTCGCCAATTTATGTAGCACTTCTGGTGCTCTATTATGTAATAATTGAATAATTCTATGTGGTGCAAAAACATATTTTTGCTGAATAACATCGCTCCATTTTTGCATAGTTTGTTTCGAGAAAAAACCACCTTCTGTAAATGTTTCCCCAGAAAAAACTTCATCTATTTTTAATGATAAAGCATAAGATTCTAAGGGAATTTCTTTTCTTGAAATTCCGCCTAAAATAGCATGTGTAATTTCATTTTCATCTTTTGCAAATACATTATGAAATGGTCCTAAATCTATTCTTTTAATATGTTTTGGTTGAATATCTGGTAATTTTCTATCAATATTATACGCCATTGTATCTAAAGACATTTCTCTATCTGCACTTTCTTTTAAAGCCTGATAAATTTTATCTCTATCTTTTAAAGCATTTTTACCTTCATAATTAAAATACATATAACAAATAAAAGGTCTGTTATGACTTACATCATAAAAACTCCAACTTGTTACATATTGATAAGAAGCATCTTTTGGAGCTTCTAAAATTTTACCTTGTACAAATCTGTTAAATATGTATTTTTTATCTACAGATGTATAATAAACCAAAGACGATGCTTTAAATAAATCTAATCTTCTAATTGATTCTTTTTTAACTAAAAGTGTATTTAAGAAAGATTCTTTTAAGGTCTCTACACTTGCAAATTTGTCTAAATATTCATTTCGCAATTCTAAGTCGTTGTACAAAAAACGAAATTCTAAATAGTTTGGAAAACCAGAATCTGTTAAATCTACCTTCATATTATCTTCTTCGTCATACATATATTTTATACGCATGGCTTCTATAGAATATAAAAGTAAGTCTGAATATTGTTTAAAAATTAGTAACTCTTGTTGTGTACATAATTTTTCTTGTTGTACGCTTACAATTAATTCTTTCAATACAAAATCTACCATTTTATGATAAAAAATATATTGTTCTTTTGAGTCTAAAAGTGCAGAATCTAAAGGTGTTGTAATCATTATTTAGTTGATAATCTTTTAACTCTTTTACAATTGAATTTATTTGGCAAGTATGTTTGCGTTAGGGATTGAAATGACATCCTTTTTCTATTTTGAAAAAGATATAATGTAAAGCCCGACCTTCTTTTTGTTTTTCAAAAAAGAAGGTAACGCTCTAATTATTTTAACCTAACAAATCGTCGTTAGAAGATGTAGTTTTTGGAGTTTCAGAAGGTTCTGAATCGTCTCCTTTTGGTGCATTTGCATCTGCTTTGTAATAGTCTTCGAAAATTTCATTCATATCTATTCCGTATCTGTCTGCAAAGTTCTTTTGAATGTCTGTATCTTTTTCTCTAATTTCATGTAAAGCCTCTGCATAGGTGCTATAAACACCTGTCATTACTTTTTCATGAACAGGAATATTGTCCATCATATCTTGACGCGCTCTTGCACTTGCAGAATGCATAGATGCTAAAGTTTCTCCAATATGTTCATCTGTTTTTACACCTAAATGTTCTAAAATAGCAGCAAATTCTTGATCTGTTCTTGCTTTTAAGGCAACAATATAACCATCGTAATACTTTAATCTTTCTTCAGTATCACTCTTTAATTTTGCTCTATGCGTTTGTAAATTAGAACGTAAAGATGTTAGTACTTTTATAGTTAAATTATGCTTATGCACAAAACTATCTTTAGACGCAGCTAAAGTTGTGTAGGCATTTTTAAGACCTTCTAATTCTTCTACTTTTTGTTCTAAACCAGTAACTTTACCAATTGCTTCTGAGTATGCTGTAGATTGTTTGTCTGCAATTTCATCTAATTCTTGACGTGCTTGTTTTAACAATGCATATTGCTCTTCTAATTTATCTTCTACCTCTTTCTTTTTCTCTAATGCTTTTGTATGATTCTTAGAAGCCTCTACAATAGCTGTTTTTAATTTTTCTTCTACTTCTTTAATTTCTACTTCTCTGTTTTTTAAACGTGTAACAGCTGCTTGAGATTTAAATGAAAGTTCGCCTAATAGTGTTTGAATATCTGCACTCTCTATTCGTTGCTGAAATAGTGCTTTTGCTTTATTATCTGCACCAGCTCTAGTCTTTTCTGCTGCAGCAAATTCTACTTCTTCTTTTTTAATTTTAGATTTTCTTCCCCACAAATTATTCCACCAAGTATCTGGTTTATTTTGTGCGTCTTCTAATTCTATTCTTGCTCTTTCTAATGCCTTTTGAGCATCATCAATTACTTTTTGTTCTGCAGGATTTAAAGCTGAAAAACCTTCGAATTTAATACCTACTTCATCTTGATAATCTGTTAAATCTTTTATAGCATCTAATAAAGAAGTTCTGTCTTCTTTTGCCATATCTACAACATCATCTAAAGTTGCATTTAATATTTTCTGACGCTTTTCTGGATCTTCTTCTTGAGAAAGCTTAGACTTCATAGTGTCTATTGCTTTTCCCCAGTTTACATCTACTTTTTCTGTTTTTTGTGTTGAATTAGTTTCTAATAAATCAAAATCATCAGACATATTGTATTTCGTTTTTAAAGTTGAACAATTTTTTTAAGTGTAGCAATTTCGTTATTTTTTTTCAAAAAAAAGAACATTTACTTTAATTATATGTAGCACTTTTAATCTGTTTGTTACAAAAAGTTTAATATTTATCAAATCTCTTTAAATAGTCTACATTTTACATCTATTAAAACAACCTGTTTGTTTTTATTTTTATTGCTAAAAAAATTATGGCTAAATTTAGTAAATACGTAACTTCAATTTATATAATCTTAAAATTTTAAGAAATTTTAACTAAAATCTAAAACATCCTACAATTCTTTCACAACAATATTTCTTAATTTAGCAAAAACTAAGAAATCAATTCCTATGGATATCAACTTCAATAAAAACGAAGATTATAATAAACTTTTAGCTTCAGATTTACGCAAACGTTTTGTAAAAGTAAAATTAGGTGGTGGTCAAAAAAGAATAGACAAACATCATGAGAAAGGCAAAATGACTGCTCGTGAAAGAATTGACTATTTATTAGATGATAAAGCAAAATCTATAGAAATAGGTGCTTTTGCTGGTGAAGGAATGTATGCAGAACATGGTGGTTGCCCTTCTGGAGGTGTTGTTGTAAAAATTGGCTACATAAAAGGGAAACAATGTATTGTTGTTGCCAACGATGCAACTGTAAAAGCCGGTGCATGGTTTCCTATTACTGGAAAAAAGAATTTAAGAGCTCAAGAAATATCTATAGAAAATAAATTACCAATTATCTATTTAGTAGATTCTGCAGGTGTTTATTTACCAATGCAAGATGAAATTTTTCCTGATAAAGAACATTTTGGACGCATTTTTAGAAACAATGCAATAATGAGTAGCATGGGAATTACACAAATTTCTGCAGTTATGGGAAGCTGTGTTGCTGGTGGTGCTTATTTACCAATTATGAGTGATGAGGCTATAATTGTAGATAAAACGGCAAGTATTTTTCTTGCAGGAAGTTACTTAGTAAAAGCTGCCATTGGAGAATCTATTGATAATGAAACTTTAGGTGGCGCAACAACACATTGTGAAATCTCTGGAGTAATAGATTACAAAGCTAAAGATGATAAAGATGCGCTTGATAAAATAAAGTTTATTGTTGACAAAATTGGCGATTACGACAAAGCTGGTTTTAGTAAAACCGAATCTTTTCCGCCAAAAGAAAAAGAAGATGATATTTTTGGAATTTTACCCAGAGAAAGAAATGCACAATATGATATGTTAGAGATCATAGAGCGTTTGGTAGACAATTCTGAATTTGAACAATACAAAGAAGGTTATGGTAAAACCATTATTACTGGGTATGCAAGAATAGATGGTTGGGCAGTTGGTATTGTTGCAAATCAAAGAAAATTAGTAAAAACTAAAAAAGGAGAAATGCAATTTGGGGGCGTAATCTATAATGATTCTGCAGATAAAGCAACTCGTTTTATTGCCAATTGTAATCAGAAAAAAATACCTTTAGTTTTCTTACAAGATGTTACTGGTTTTATGGTTGGTTCTAAATCTGAACATGGTGGTATTATTAAAGATGGTGCTAAAATGGTAAATGCAGTTAGTAATTCTGTTGTACCTAAATTTACAATTGTTATTGGTAATTCTTATGGCGCTGGTAATTATGCAATGTGTGGTAAAGCTTACGACCCAAGATTAATTGTTGCGTGGCCTTCTGCTGAATTAGCAGTTATGAGTGGTAATTCTGCTGCTAAAGTTTTATTGCAAATAGAAACTGCGTCATTAAAAAAACGTGGCGAAGAAATTACACCAGAAAAAGAAGCTGAATTATTCGATAAAATAAAGTCTAGATATGATGAGCAAATTTCGCCTTATTATGCTGCTGCAAGAATATGGACAGATGCTGTTATTAATCCGTTAGACACAAGAACTTGGATTTCTATGGGAATAGAAGCTGCAGATCACGCACCAATTGAAAAACAATTTAATATGGGGGTTTTACAGGTTTAAATAATATAAAAGCTATGAAAAAGAAAAACATTTTATATTTATTATTGTTTATGTCGCTAGCTATTTTCAGCCAAAACAATAAACAAATTAGATTAATAAAATTAGAAGATTACAAAAAAAAATATCCCAATAAAAAAATAAATTTAAATACTCTTTTTTACAGAATTCATAATAATGATACTTTAGTAGAAGACAATGATAAAAGATATTTGAATGCAAAATCGGTAGAGTATGAACCTAAAGATTCTTTATTTTTAGAGGTTTATAAAGATATTGTATATCAAAAACATCAAATCTCTAGTAATAAAAATCAACATATGAAATTATGGAAAGAACCTTTAAAAATTTATTTTGCGCCATCTTTAAATCAATTTTATAGAAATAAAATAGAGGATGCAGCTAATAATCTATCTCAAAATATAGATTCTTTAGATATTAAGTTTGTGAACAACATTAACGCATCAAATTATATTATATATCAATTAGATGAAAATAATTCTAAAAAATATTCCGAAGATATAATTAACAACAATTATGTTAATTATTATATCAAATGGAATCGTTCTAGAATTTATGATGCAAAATTAGAACTTAACCTTAATAAATACAGAAATGTTAGTAGAGATGTAATTGCCAATTTCTTACTTGTAAACTTTTACAAAACTTTAGGTCAATTCCACAATACATCAAAAGTTCAGTGCGAAAGTGTCTTTTCAACTTGCAATTCAAATGAAAAACAATTAACAGATTTTGATTTTGAAATCATTAGATATCAATATTCTTATGGAATTTGTAAATTCACAAATTTAGAAGATTTCGAAGAGAATCATAAAATAGCAAAAGAGAGAATTAGTAAAGGTGAAAAAATGATATTTATGCACTTAGAATAACTAGCAATTATATCAAAATAAATAATAAATGACTAATATCACAATTAGTCATTTTTTTATGCCTTATTTTTGTGAAATAATACAATAAAACATGAGTAAAGCAATATACATTACTACTGTAGAATCTGACAGTGGTAAATCTTTAATATCATTAGGCTTATTAAGAATGATGTTAACTAAGTCTGCTAAAGTTGGTTATTTTAGACCAATTATTAGTGAAATAAATGCTGAAGGTTATGATGAACACACAAATACAGCTATTAATTTTTTCAATTTAGAAATAGCGTATAAAGATTGTTTTGCATATACACAAAGTGAAGTGGTAGAGCTTTTAAGCGAAGGAAAAGAAGATGAAGTAATTCATAATGTTATAAAAAAATATAAAAAACTAGAAGCAAATTACGATTATGTTTTAGTTGAAGGCACAGATTTTTCTGGAGAAGGTGGCTTTACAGAGTTAGATGTAAACCTAATGATTGCAAAAAATTTAAACATTCCTGCATTAATTGTTGGTTCTGGAAACGGTAAGAAAAAGAAAGATTTTATAAACACAATGCAACTTTCTTACAATTCTTTTATTAATAAAGAAGTAGATGTTATTGGAATTATTGCTAACAAAATAGAGGAAGATGAAGTTGATTATATTCGTAAAGAACTAATAAACAGTTTTCCAGATAAATTACAAATAGATATTATTCCAAAAATAGATTTTCTATCTTTTCCAACAGTAAAAGAAGTCTTAAAAGCATTAAAAGGCCGTGTACTTTTTGGTGAACAATTCCTAGAGAATGCCATTGGAAGTTATAGTACTGGTGCAATGCAACTTAGAAATTACTTAACAAGAATTAAAGAAAATGCTTTAGTTATAACTCCTGGAGACAGAGCAGACATAATTTTAGGAGCACTACAAGCAAATGCATCTAAAAATTACCCAAAAATTGCAGGTATTATTTTAACTGGAACTTTAATTCCAGAAGAGTCTATTTTAAAATTAATAGAAGGTGTACAATCTACTGTACCAATTATTTCTGTAGATGGAGGCACCTTTGGTATTTCTAATCAAATTGGAGCTGTAAAATCTAAAATTTATTCAACTCACAATAAAAAAATACTTTTATCATTAGATACTTTTGATAAATATGTAAATGCAGAAGGCTTAACAAATATTCTTACTTCTCACCAGTCAGACAAGTTAACACCAAGCATGTTTCAATATAACTTACTGCAAAAAGCAAGAGTTCACAAAAAACATATTGTACTACCAGAAGGAGATGATGAAAGAATACTAAAAGCTGCTGCACGTTTACAACTTTTAAATATTGTAGACTTAACCTTATTAGGAGACAAAAATACAATTCAGTTAAAATGCGATCAAATTGGGTTGCAGATAGATTTAAATACTATAAATATTTTAAATCCTGAAGATTCAATTCATAATAAAGATTTTGCCACAACACTTTTTGAAGCTAGAAAACATAAAGGATTAACAGAAACAACTGCTTCAGATTTAGCTAAAGATGTTTCTTATTACGGAACTTTAATGATTTTAAATGGTTTGGCAGATGGTATGGTTTCTGGCGCTGTACACACAACAATGCATACAATAAAACCTGCTTTACAGTTAATAAAAACAAAGCCAGGTGTTTCTGTAGTTTCATCTGTATTTTTTATGTGTTTATCAGACAGAGTTTCTGTTATGGGAGATTGTGCGGTAAACCCAAACCCAAATGCAGAACAACTTTCTGAAATAGCCATTTCTTCTGCAGCATCTGCTGAAGCTTTTGGTATAAAAGCCAAAGTTGCTATGCTTTCTTACTCTTCTGGAAGCTCTGGTAAAGGTGAAGAAGTAGAAAAAGTTAGAAAAGCTACTGAATTAGCAAAAGTTAAAAAACCAGATTTAAAAATTGAAGGTCCAATACAATATGATGCAGCTGTAGATATGTCTGTTGCAAAAACAAAAATGCCAAATTCGGAAGTTGCTGGTCAAGCTTCTGTTTTAATTTTCCCTGATTTAAATACAGGAAATAACACTTATAAAGCAATACAAAGAGAAACTGGTGCATTGGCAATTGGCCCAATGTTACAAGGTTTAAACAAGCCTGTAAACGACCTTAGTAGAGGTTGTACTGTAGATGACATTTTTAACACCGTTTTATTAACAGCAATTCAAGCAAACCAATAGTAATTATGAATATTTTAGTTTTAAATGCAGGTTCTTCTTCATTAAAGTACCAAGTAATTAAAATGCCAGAACAAACTGTAAAATGTGTGGGTTTGGTAGAACGAATTGGAATGGAAGACGCTATTTTTTCACACGAAAAGAATGATAAAAAATACACTGAAACTTTACCAATTTTAAACCATAAAATTGGCTTACAAAAAATTGCAAAAACATTATTAGATAAAAAAATTGGCGTTATAAATAACGTTGATGAAATTGAAGCTGTTGGCCATAGAGTTGTTCATGGTGGTAGTAAATTTAGCAAAACTGTTACTATTAATACTGAAGTTAAAGAAATTATTCGAAATTTATTCGACTTAGCTCCGCTTCATAATCCTGCAAATTTAACAGGAATAGAAATTGCTGAAACTATTTTTACAAAAGCAAAACAGATTGCTATTTTCGATACCGCTTTTCATCAAACAATGCCAAAAGAAGCCTACCAATATGCTATAAAAAACTCTTACTTAGAAGATCATAAAATTAGAGCTTATGGTTTTCATGGTACTAGTCATAAATATGTTTCTGAGAAAGCAATTGAATTTTTAGGTAAAGATTCTTCAGAAAAATTAATAACAATTCATTTAGGAAATGGTTGCAGTATGTCTGCTATAAAAGATGGAAAAAGTATTGAGAACTCGTTAGGTTTTGGACCTATGAATGGCTTAATTATGGGAACTCGTTCTGGAGACATAGACCAATCTGTTATTTTCTTTTTAATGAAGAAATTAAATAAATCTGCCGAAGAAGTAAATAATTTATTACAGAAAGAATCTGGCATGTTGGGCTTAACTGGTTATTCAGATTTAAGAGAAATTACAGAGAAAGCAGCTAATGGAGATGAAAACTGTAAAAACGGCTTAGATTTGGCTGGCTATAGAATTAGAAAATATATTGGTTCTTATTCAGCAATTTTAAACGGTTTAAATGCAATAATTTTTACTGCTGGTATTGGGGAAAATTCTTCTGAAATGAGAGCATTGGCTTGCAAAGAATTAGACTTTTTAGGAATAGAATTAGATTTAGAAAAAAATAAAATTCGTTCTAAAGAAATTCGAGAAATTCAAACCAAAAATTCTAAAATAAAAATATTAGTAATACCAACTAATGAAGAAATAGAGATAGCAAAACAATCTTATCTCCTTTTAAAATAAAAAACTCGAGTTTACATTTGTTTAAATATAAACTCGAGAAACTTAATTTTTCTTTTTCTTAATTTTTAATGATTCTTTTAGTTGTGAATTTTCCATCTTCAGATTGAATTTTTAATAAGTAAACTCCATTTTCTAAATTCTCAACATTTAATTCATTATTAGTAGAATTCATTATTTTCTTACCAATAACATTATAAAGTTCAATGTTTTTTAAGGAAAATTTACTGTCGTCTATCTTAACAATAGCATTTGTCGGGTTAGGATAAACTTCAAAATTTACAAAATTAAAATCATTAATACTTGCAGTAGCTTCACCATAATTATATGTTGTTCTGTAATTAGTTCCTGTAGTGGTTAAAATTTTATTTACAATACCATTACCAGAGAACAAATATTCTATACCTGTTTTATCTACATAAGGGTTAGCAAAACTAGATATAGATTTAGAAATATCAAAAGTACTGGTCTCATTAGTAGAAAGCACAAAAACTCCGTTATCTAAATAATATTCTTTTAGATTAATTGCATTTCCATTACCATCATAAGTAAATTCTTCTTTATAATCAGAAATCCAACTTGTACCATCCCAGGTTTGCCCATCTAAGAGAGAAATATAATTATTACCATTATATGAAAAAATTGTTCTGTCAGAAGAAATCCAAGTAGTACCATCCCACTCATCACTAATTGTAGAGCTAACAGTATTATCTGCATTATAATTTATTGTTATTTTAGATGAGTCTTCACCAAAAATCCAACCTGTTCCATTCCACTCATAGCTTAAACCAGAAACAATTTTATTATCAGAATAAGTTAAATCAATTTTATACGAGTTTACCCAAGTACCTCCTATATAATCTTCGTCTATAAATTGAATTAATTTTCCTTCAGAATTATACACGTTGGTAGTTCTATAACTATCTGAAACGGTATTTGTATTATTATCATATATTTTATATACTTCTACAGCTAATTTATTAATTGCATTATAACTATATGTAGTAACTGAAGAAGTTTTCCATACAGAAGTTGAGACATCCCAATACAAGTCTTTTTCTTCGATAAGATTATTATTGCTATCATAATCATATTCCATTCTATTGCTATTTACCCAAGTAGAACCAGTATTTGTTTCTGTTAAACTAGACGTTAGTTTTGTTTGCGCAAATTGACAAAAGGTAATAAAAGTAAAAAATAGTAAAGTAATTTTCTTCATAATAAGTTCTGTTTTGGGTTAATATCAAAATTATTACTCTATCTCCAAGAAAACAATACCTATAAATAGGTATATTTTGATTATTAAATCTAGTTTCAAAATAATTGTGAAACAACTTACAAATTTTTACATTTGTTGTAAATAAAAACTAAGAGTAGAAATGGGTAGAGCATTTGAATTTAGGAAAGCAAGAAAGATGAAACGTTGGTCTGCAATGGCAAAAACTTTTACCAGAATTGGTAAAGACATTGTAATGGCAGTAAAAGAAGGCGGACCAAATGCAGAAACAAATTCTCGTTTGCGTGCTGTCATTCAAAATGCAAAAGCGGCAAATATGCCGAAAGAGAATGTAGAGCGTGCTATAAAAAAAGCAACAGATAAAGATACTGCAAATTATAAAGAAGTTCTTTTTGAAGGTTATGCGCCACATGGAATTGCACTTCTTTTAGAAACTGCAACAGATAACAATAATAGAACAGTGGCAAATGTTAGGGCTGCTTTTAATAAATGCGATGGAAATTTAGGAACTTCTGGTTCTGTTGTTTTTATGTTTGACCATACTTGTAACTTCACAATTAAGAAAGAAGATATTACAATGGACATGGAAGAATTAGAATTAGAGCTAATAGATTTTGAAGTAGAAGAAGTTTTTGATGATGAAGAAGGAATTATTATTTATGCGCCTTTTGAACAATTTGGAGCAATACAATCTTTCTTTGAAGAGAATAATGCAGAAATTTTATCTTCTGGTTTTGAAAGAATACCAACTACAACAACTAAATTAACTGAAGAGCAACAAGCAGACGTAGAAAAACTTTTAGAAAAACTAGAAGAAGATGATGATGTACAGAACGTATACCATTCTATGGAAATGTAGAAACACTTAAAATAGTTATAAAAATAGAAAGTCGTGATAATTAAATCACGACTTTTTTTTTATTGAATTTCTTATGCAATAAGTTCAATCCCCCAATCTTATTATTACATAGTTTCTTCACTATTACATCAAAGATACAAATCTTTTAAAAAATAGCATATATAACGACTCAACTAAACTACTACATCTAATTGTTTTTTGGAATAAAACTACTATATTTACACAACAATAAACACTATTTACTTATAAATGAACTAATTAGATATGTTAAAAAAAATAACAATTTTGTTAATTTTATTATTAACTAATCAACTTTATTCTCAAGTAACTATTATTAAGGATCAAGATTATTGGCACTTTTATGATAACGGTTATTTAGATGACGACTGGGTAAAACTTAAAAATTTTTCTGATTGGAAAAAAGGAAAATCTCCTTTGGGTTATGGAGACAAAAAAAATAATACCATATTAGATTTTGGAAACAACAAAGAAAAAAAACATATTACAAAATACTTTAAGAAGAAAATATTTCTAGATAAAGAATATGTAGCTTATGAAATAAAAATTAAACGAGATGATGGAGCAGTTGTATACATTAATGGTAAAGAAATTCTTAAAGACAACATGCCTAATGTTACAATTAACAGCACTACACTCGCTGTTAATACAATTAAAAAAGAAGCTGAACGTATTTTTAATCAACATTTTTTTGTTGGAAACATATTAAAAAAAGGAGAAAATATAATTAGTGTTTCTATACACCAAGCATATGAATATTCTAGCGATTGTATTTTTAGCTTAGAACTTATTGGACACGATAACCATGAAGTACTATCTTTTGTACTTGATAAAAAAAACAAAACTAACAAAGAATTAGAATTAAATATAAAGAACTTAAATACAAAATTTGAGTACGATAAAATATTAATTCAGAAAGAAAGCCTAGAAAGCACCAATTACAATTTAAAAATCATTGTCTTTTTAATTAGTATTTTCTTTATACTATCATTATTTGGCTATTATATTATTTTAGAAAATGTAAAAAAAAGAGAAAAAGATAAAAATAGAAAAATTGCAATTATCAACTCTAAAAACATTGCAAAAGACAAAAAAATTATAACGTTAACAACAAATCTACTTCATAACAAACAATATTTTAAAGAAATAAAAGCAGATCTAAAAGGACTTAAAACAGAAGAGAAAACGGCCGTTAGAGCAATTGTGAATCAGATAGACCATGTATTAGAAAGAGATGAAGAATGGAAAATTTTAAAAGAACATTTTAATGCTGTACATAATAACTTTTACGACAAGTTAATAGAAAAACACCCTACAATATCTGAAACAGAATTAAGACACTGTATGTTTATAAAACTACACATGCAAACTAAAGAAATAGCAAGAATTTTATTAATAGACCCAAGATCTGTACAAACAGGAAGGTATAGAATTAAAAAGAAAATGAATTTAGGTGAAGATGAAAATTTAAGAGATTATTTATTAAACTTAGATTAAAATTTAATTAAATCCATCGTTTTTTTTCGTTGGATTTTTTTTGTTTCTGTTTCTATAAAATTATCTACAAAGTAAATATCTTTCGGAATTTCGAACTTAGAAAGAATATCTAACTCTTTAATTTTATCTTTTAATAAAGTTAAACAAACTGAAGATTCAATAATTAAAACCAACTTCTCGCCTAACTTTTCATCAGGAACTCCTGTTACAAAAAAACGTTCTTCAATTATTTTAGATAATTTTTCTTCTATTTTTTCTGGATGTAACTTTATTCCACCAGAATTTATAACATTATCAAACCTTCCTAACCATTCAAATTGAGTATTAGAAACTAAACGAACAACATCATTTGTAAAAATTATTTTATTAGAAACTTTACTGTTTTTTATAACCAAACAATTTCTTTCATCTATATAAATAGTTGTGTTTGGTAAGATTTTATAAAACTCTTTATTTTTATTTTCTAAAGTTAATTTATTTAGCTTTTTAACTGCAATATGGGTTATTGTCTCTGTCATACCATAAGTTGCATAAACTTCCGTAGAAAGAGATTCTAAACTCTTTTGAAGTTTGTTTGAAACAACTCCTCCACCTACTATTAATTTTTTAATCTTATTTAAATTATAAATTGAACTTTCTACTTGTAAAGGAACCATGGCTGAAAAATCATATACTTTAGAAACGCCTTTTAAAGGATTTGAATTAGATAAAACAACATCTAACGACCAACCTAAAGTAATTGCTCTAACTAAGATCATTTTACCAGCTATATAAGCTACTGGCAAGCAAAGTAAAGCAGTTGTATTTTCATTTAAATTGAAAAAATCTCTTGTTGCAAATGCAGAATTTAGCATCTGTTCTTTTTGTAGTTGAATTAATTTGGGTTTGCCTGTAGAACCAGAAGTTTGTACTACAACAAATTCATTTTCAGAAAACCATTCTTCTAAAAACTGATAAATTTCAGTAGAAAAACTTTTTATATAGATTAATAATTCATCTACAGTTGTAAAAGAATTATTATTCAGTTTAAAATCTTTATGAAATTTATTTAGATTAAAATTCATCTAAAACTCTATAGTTTTCTTTTAAATTAACAGGTTCTGTAATTTTACCAGTAAGTTTTTCTTTCCAATTTGTCCAACCGTATTTCTTAGAAAAAACAAATAACATTAAAGGATATAAAACAAATACAGGCAAAAACATTTCCCAAGACACAGAAGGCTCTGAGGTGTCTATATACAAAGCATCTGTTTGAAAAACTGTCCAATCTGTAGTTATAAAAAAAGCAGCAGTTATATTATTAATTGCGTGTAACCCTAAGGCCAATTCTGTTCCTTCATCCATTAAAGTTACAATACCAAAAAACAAACCTGTACCAATATAAAAGACCATTGTTATTTGTCCTAATTTTGCAACTTCTGGGTTTGCACCATGCAATAAACCAAAAACCACCGAAGTAAGAATTAAAGGAACCCATCTATTTTTAGCTAGAATTCCTATTCCTTGCATAAAATAACCTCTAAAAAGTAATTCTTCAAAACTAGTTTGAAAAGGCATAAATAAAAATGAAATTGCCAATAATATAAAAAATGGTTTTCCATTGAAATTCCATGTAAAATTTTCTGGAGCCATTAAGATTCCTACATAAGATAAAACCAAAGCTAAAATTCCCCAGACAAGAACGCCATAGAAGAAACGCTTGCAATCTATTTTATCTCTACTAGTAATTAAAGAAGTAATTGTTCTTTTATGAATATACTTAACTCCTATAAAAAGAAATATCATTCCCATAAAAAAAGTAAAAATCATTAAGAAAAGAAAGAAATTCTTATCTATACCAGCAGTCATAAAACTATCTTGAGCAAACTCTGTAAACTGTGCAATATTTTCAGATTTTGCAGCTGCAGCCATAACCAAGGGCATAACTCCTAAAATTTGCCATCCGAAAAAAACTAAAACGATAGTTAAAACCCAATGGTACCATTCATTTTTACCTTTATATGCTTGTTCTATATAATTCATTTTTATAAATTAAAATTCCAATTTTTAGAATTGTTGTACTGTAATGTTCCATTAATAACTTCTAACGGACTCTCAAAATTATTAGTAAACAAACCTCCAGTTCCTAAACCTTGTGGCAGTTCATTTTTTAATGTGTACGTATATTGTGCAATTGCATTTAAACCAATATTACTTTCTAATGCAGAAGTAATCCACCATTTTATATTGCTATTTTCTGCTAAATCGATCCATTCTTTACTTCCTTTAAAACCACCAACTAAACTTGGCTTTAAAATAATAAACTGTGGTTTTACTGTTTCTATAACTTTCCTTTTTTCTTCCGAAGAAAAAACACCAATTAATTCTTCATCTAATGCAATTGGTAGTGGCGTATTTTCACATAAAGAAGCCATTTCTTGCAATTGACCTTGCTTTATAGGTTGTTCTATAGAATGAATATCTAACTCTGAAAGAACTTCTAATTTATTTAAAGCATTTTCTGGTTTAAAAGCTCCATTTGCATCTACCCTAAGTTCAATTTCTTTTGATGAAAATTCTTTTCT
The DNA here is from genome assembly GCA_963975825.1 of uncultured Polaribacter sp. Lineage (GTDB taxonomy): Bacteria > Bacteroidota > Bacteroidia > Flavobacteriales > Flavobacteriaceae > Polaribacter. Next base: position 5,068 of record CAXBIR010000001.1, on the reverse strand, counting down.
AATCGATTTTAACAACTCAATTTCTGTTTCAAAATCTATAGCACCAATTTTCATTTTTATACAAGAGAAACCAGTTTTTAATTTTTCTTGAATCTGATTTTTCATAAACTGCTTATCGCCCATCCAAACTAGACCATTTATTGCAATTGACTTGTTACTTTGTGTAAATTCTGATGGAAATAAATCGAACTTATTGTTACTTTTTAAAGATAAAAAAGCTTGCTCTAAACCAAACTGAATTGATGGAAATTGAAGAGTTTCGAACAATAATTTATCTAATCCTAAATTAATATTTTTACAAACCCAACTTAATTTTTCTTCATAATTAGGTACATCATCTATACTTAAACCTCTAAACAAACCCGTTTCTCCAACACCTTTTTTTGCATTTTCTTCTAAGAAAATAAACCAAGTTTCCTTTGTCCTTAAAACTCCGCGAGAAGTTCCACTAGGATTTTTAAAATTTAAAATGTATTTTTTATAGGTTGCTTTTATCAATTTAAAATAAATTTATTGCTTTTCTACAAAGCTTTTAAAATTGTTTAAATAAGATTGATCTTGTTCTTGAAAAGTTCCTTTAAAAAGAGGAAACATACAAGCCATAATATAAGATTCGCTTTGGCAGCGTGCATTTAAGGTTATTACCGTTTTACCATTTTCTTCAGTAAAAAGATAATCATCTTTTTTTAACATATTCTCTGCATCAAAAAATAAAGTTACCTTTTCATTTGGTACATAAGCCATAATTTTCTCTGTCATAGCTATTTCTTGCCCTTGATTTAGCACAACAATATTATATACGTTTCCTGTAATTCCAGGATTTTTGTTTACAGCTTCTACAGATTGAATTTCAGGAATCCAGTTTTTAACGCTATCTATTTTCATAAAATTATTAAAAACTTCTTCTAAAGGTTTGTCTATAGAAACTTGTGCAGAATAGCTAGTTTCTTTTATTAGCAAACCTGTTGATAAAAAAGCTAGAACAACTACTGAAATAATTATTAAAATTACTTTTATTGTTTTCATATATAAATTTTAAAATATTTGACCAATACTAAATAAAACGGCGAATAAAAAAGTACTTAAAGCTACCTTTTTTAATTCACCATCTAATTCTGCTGGAATTGTGTTTTTAGAAACTGTTATTAAATTTTTAATTAACGGAATAAACGCCACTAAAAATATAAGTTGATACACTGTTCTAAAGTCTAAAAAAGTATAAATCAACCCACTAATTAAGGCAAATAACACTAAAAAGTAATGATATTTTTTGGCTTTATTAATTCCTAACTTTACAACTAAGGTATTTTTATTATTCTTTTTATCTTCTTCTCTATCTCGTAAATTATTTAAATTTAAAACAGCTGCACTTAACAAACCTACAGAAATTGCAGGCAAAAATATTTTAAAATTTAATTGTTGAGTATATAAAAAATAACTACCAACAACGCTTAACAATCCAAAGAATAGAAACACAAAAAGGTCTCCAAAACCACTATAACCATAAGCAGAATTACCTACTGTATATTTAATTGCTGCTGCAATAGAAGCTATTCCTAAAATTAAAAATAATATTGAAAATCCAAAATTTTCACTTCCAAATGCTTCATAAATTAACCACAAGGCAAAAAACAACGTAATTATTGTAGTAACTATCATTGCCATTTTCATTTGCTTAGGCGAAATTGCACCAGAAGAAACCATTCTTGCTTCACCTGTTCTATTTTTGTCAGAACCTTTTATTCCATCTCCATAATCATTTGCAAAATTAGACAATACCTGAAAACCAATTGTTGTTAAAATTGCCAACCAAAAAATAGGGGTTTCCCAAATTGTAGTTTTAATACTATTTTCATAAAGTAAAGCATCATTTCCTAAATAACTTCCAACAATAATACCAGAAATAGACAAAGGAAGCGTTCTTAAACGCGCTGCTTTTATAAAACTTTTTACATCCATGATTTTTGACTAGTTTCTACTTTAAACAATGTATAATTATATATTTTTTGTGCTTTTTCTAACGAAATACATGGTATTTTTATTTTTCCTGATGCTGTTTGAAAAACAATATCTGCAACATTTCTTTTAGCTTGAAAAATAGTTTGTTTCAACTCTATATTCTGCACCTTAAAAAAAGGTAAATACGTTCTGTGAGTTTCTATACTACCTTTACCTACTAACAATAAATCTTCGTTAAAAAAATAATATCTCTTTCTGTAATTTAATTCAATAAAGAGTACAAAAATAAGCACTAATAAAACATTTACCCAATAAATATGGTTATTCTCAAAAGCAAAATAAAATCCTACATTTAATACTAAAAAGAATAAAGAACTTCTAAAATACAACCTAGTTTTATAATATGTTTCTGAAAAATTCTTAGTTAAACCTTCTAAACTTTCATCTGGAAAAAGTAACGTTTTAATTGTTGAAATTTGACTGTCTTTACAACCAACAATCTTAATAATTTTATCTTGTTTCTTTTTTACTTTACCGCTAATTGCTTGCTTAAACGTAATAAAAGAAATACCTAGTTTCTTTTTTATAGGATTGTGAGAAACTGTTATATGTTGCACTTTATCTTTCTTTAAAATAACAGATTTCTTTGTAGTTAAACCTTGGTAAATTTCTAATGCGTTGTTTTTAATATAAACCGTTAAATTAAAATGTCTTAAAACAACACGAACAACAGAACTTAAAACAGCAATAAAGGTTAATAAAATAAGTAAACCTATAATTAAAAAAACACTTGTTTCTAACGTTGATGTATTCTCAGAAATATACTCATCCAATAATTCTCTTTTTCCTAAACCGTCAAAAAGTTCACTAATTTGTTGAAAAAAACCAACTAAAATTGCAAATAAAAGCAGCAAACTCTGTAAATGATTTTCTGTAAGACTTACTTTCATCAACTCTAAAAAACCTACTTTTAACAATGGTTTTTCTTCTTCTACTGTTTCAGATACAATTATAGTTTTATCTAAAACTGTAATTGCTTGTTTTAAAGCACTTGCTTCTTTAAAAGACAATGCTTTTATAGAAATTTCTGCTTTACTAGAACCTGCTGTTTCAATATTAACCTCGTGTACATTTATTATTTGTTGAATAATATTTTGTTTGAAGTTTATATTCTGAATTCTATCGAAAGGAATTGAAGTCTTCGTTTTCTTAATGATTCCTTTATTTAAAATAAAATGTTGATTTTCTATTTTAAATTGAAAGTTCTTAAAAACTAAAAAAGCTCTTACCAAGAAAAAAACTAATAAAACACCAATACCTAAATAAATATAGAATAATGTAGATTCTGATATTTTAGAGAATTTTTGAACGAAAAGAAATAGTAAAACCCAAAAAGCTTTTAAGACTTTATATAAGATATTTAGATAAATTACAACAATTCCTTTTTTAGATTGTGTTCTAAATTGACTAAAATTTAATGTATTATCCATCTATTTTATTACTGATGAATTCTTTTATTTGTTCAGCTTGCTCTTTTTTAAGTCCGCTGATTTTTAAATCATCGCTACTATCTCCTGCTGTAAAAACACTTAAAGAAACCAAACCAAAGAAACGAGAAATTGGTCCTTCATCTATTTCTACGTGCTGTATTCTATTAAAAGGCACAGTTGTTAAGCTTCTAAAAAATATTCCTTTTTTGTAAGAAACATCTTTCTCTCTTATTGCATACTTTCTTTTTTTAAAGCCAATTATTTTTATAAAAAGAGTATAAAGTAAAGCAATAGCAACTAAAACATATAACCAAAATGAATGTTCTGCTAATTCGAAAATATCTTTGTAAATAGCAAAAAAAGCAACTGCAAATATGGCAATAAAAATTAGTAATATATTTATTAAAATTACTTTTAAGTATTTATTTTCAATAGATTTAAAATCTATTTTAACAATATCTGGAAAAGAAATTATGGCAATATTTTCAAAAGAATCTATCATATAGCAGTATCATCCAAAGCGTCTTTAATATGAATTCTTTCACCGTTTTTAATAGGAACAATAAATGCATCATTACAAACACTTAAAATAATTCTTTTAAATTCTAAAGCTTCGTCATAAGTAGGAAATTTCCCCAACCTATATCTAAAAACATTGTCATTTTCTTTCGTTATAACAATATTGTTCACTTTCTCTAAACTATTATTTTTATTCTTATAAGCGGCTACTTGAATTGAAAAAAATAAATTCTCATTAGAGTTTAAGTAAACATCTGGTAAACTAGATGAAATTACATTTAAATATTCTACGTGTTTTTCTTGTGCAATTTGCTTATTAGCAAACATAAAAATTACTATTATAAAAACAATTTTATAAAAACTCTTCATGTTTACAAATTATTTGCTTCAGCAATTAACTCTGCAATATCTTTTACTACAACCTCTGCTTCTTTCTCTTTAAACTTAATACCATCTGTCATCATAGTATTACAATAAGGGCAACCTGTTGCAATAATATCTGGTTTGGTTTCTAAAGCGTCTTCTGTTCTTAAGATATTAATTTCTTTATCTCCTTTTTCAGCATCTTTAAACATTTGTGCTCCTCCTGCTCCACAACATAATGCTGTAGATTTGTTGCGTTTCATTTCTGTTAAATTAACACCTAACCTTCTAATTAAATCTCTTGGAGATTCATAAACTTCATTTGCTCTTCCTAGATAACAAGGATCATGAAAAGTTACTTTTTTTCCTTGAAGTGTGGTATCGTCTATTTTTAAACGTCCTTCTGAAATTAAATTTTGTATAAATTGGGTATGATGAAAAACTTCATACTTACCTCCTAAACTTGGATATTCATTTTTTAAAGTATTAAATGAATGAGGATCGCAAGTAACAATTTTCTTTACTTCATAACCATTAAGAACTTCAATATTCATCATTGCTTGCATCTGAAACAAAAACTCATTTCCAGCTCTTTTTGCAGCATCACCTGTAGAAGTTTCTTCAGTTCCTAAAACTGCAAAATCTACATTAGCCTGATGTAATATTTTTACGAATGCTCTAGATATTTTTTTTGCTCTATCATCATAACTTCCTGCAGCACCAACCCAAAACAACAC